>SCTP01000033.1 GCA_004322325.1 Gammaproteobacteria bacterium
GCCGGTAGACAGAAATGGTCAACTCGTCGAAGATTTAAGCGTTCCTGGCGCGCAAACATATATAACCTGGTACCGGAACCGTGTGGTCGATGTGAAAGGTGAGCCATTGAAAGATGCGAATGGTAATCTCCTTTCAGGAGAGGAGGCTAAAAAAGCATTAATGGAAGGAGCAGGAATTAAATGGCTACAGTATAGCCAGCAAAGAAAAAAACTGCAGGTTAATGTTAATGAGCAATGGATAGAGGATCTCAGACGAAAATTCCTTCACCGTAGCCCTACGCCTGCCTACGCCACTTCTTCAGGGTATACTTTATTTGCTTCGCCGCTTCGAAAGAACGTGATTGATATCACATCCATACCAAAACCAGCGCCTTATAAGAAGCGCTAAGGTTGGCTACCTGACTGCTGAATTTCAATCTTCGCTTGCCGCATCTGGCTTTGCTTGTATAACTCATATTCTAATAAACCATCACTATTTTGCACTTGTTCTGCAAAAATAGCGGCTTGTTTTTTATCTAGCACAACACCTTCTTTCACCCCACTCAGTGCCACAATCGCATAGCCATTCGGCAATCGAGTCACACCATACGTTATCTTGGTATGAATAGGGGCAGGATTCGGCAAGCTAAATGCCATATCTAAAATAGCCGAATCCACTTTTGTGGAATAACGTCCAAGATAACCCGCATCATTCCAAGTTAATTGATGAGCGGCTGCCAACACCTTCGGATCTGCACCTGCTTGCAATTTCGCCTTGAGATCATCCGCTAATTTTGCAGCACGAGCCGTTGCTTCTTCTGTCTTTAACGTAGCCGTAATTTGGCTGGAAACATCTTTCAATGGCAATAAGGTCGAAGCAACATGCGATTTGAGTCGCAATACGATGACTGTTTCAGGATTTAATTGAATCACATCGCTATTGTTATGTAAGTTCATCACATCATTGCTGAAAGCAATATCGCGAACCTTTTTGTTCTGAGAAATATCGTTACCTGCTTTATCCCGTGTAAATAGTTCGCTCGTTTGAATAGGAAGATTCAACGTCTTAGCAGCCACCGCTAAGGAATCAGGATGCTCGTAGGTAAGATTGGCTAACTGTTCGCGTAAATCGGCCAATTTTTCTTCTGCATGTTGACGAACATAAGCTTCTTTTACTTTATCTTTCACTGCTTCAAATGACTGGACTTTTTGTCCTTTTTGTTGCGTGTAAGAACTAATGTTTTCCTCATAATAACCTCTTAACACATCCTCACTCGGATTCATTTTCACGGCCAAGTCTTTCAGCGACAAGGTAATATACTCAACACTCACTTGCTCTGGCGTCATGAAGTCATTTTGATGCTGCTCATAATAGTGTTGAATTTGCGCTTGAGAAATGGTGATCGGCTGCGATAGAAAATACTGAACCGGTAAATTAATGTATTGAATAGCGCGTTCTTGATTTACCAAGCTAATGGTATAACTGACTTCCGCTGGCAAAGCAAAAGAAGTTAAAGCGATGCCTAATTTTGGCTGATCAATGAGAAGGCTGGCGTGGATAAGCTTAAGAAATTCGCCCGTCGATAGCAAAGAAGAGGATAACACTTCCTGGAAACGCTCAATGGAAAACTTTCCATTCACTTGAAACGAGGGAATGCTTTGTAGATAAGCATCTACTTGAGCATCTGAAATCCAAAAACCTTGTGATAATGAAGCTTGCTTTAACACTTCACCTTCTACTAGCGTCTGCAAGGCACGGTCTTTTAGTACAGCTTCATCTTTTGCTAAAGGAGAATTTAAACCATATTGGCTCTGAACTTGATGATGTAAGCGTTCGTAGGCCGCTGCGAGCTGCTCTCTGGAAATTTCGACACTATTCACTTTTGCAATAATAGTATCATTCGCCCCGCCGAGAAAATAACTATGAATACCCCATAGAGCAAAGGTCAGGATGATGATGCTAATAATAACGCTTGCTATCCAACCTTGTGTGTAATCACGAATGGTTTGCAGCATTGTTTCGCTCGACTAAGTCATAATTTAACGGAGTGGACGGGGCTCGAACCCGCGACCCCCGGCGTGACAGGCCGGTATTCTAACCAACTGAACTACCACTCCTCAGATAATCACATCTGGGTGCTGAGGGGATCGAACCCCCGACATTCGCCTTGTAAGGGCGATGCTCTCCCAGCTGAGCTAAGCACCCAATCCTACACAAATCCTTATGATTTGCTATCCTCTTTACCCGCTTCTTTTACCGCTTCTTTTAATGCTTTCCCAGCTTTGAAACTCACCACTTTCGAAGCATTAATTTTGATCTTTTCGCCCGTCAATGGGTTACGCCCTTCACGTGCAGCACGTTGCTTCACCACAAACGCACCCCAGTTAACCAACACCACTGGGTCGTCATTTTTCAAGGAGGAAGTAATACCTTCCAACAATGCATCTAACGCCCGGCTTGCTGCCACTTTGGTTATTTCTGCTTTATCAGCAACCCAATCAATCAATTCTGTCTTGTTCATATCTTCTTCTCTCTATCCATAGTTAAAATAGTTTTTACAATCTTCATGTTACCAGCTTAGCGTTACATCCCTTGTAACCTGGTAGCTCGTAACGAAGTGTGATTTATACCAACTGAATCAAACTTATGTCAAGCAAGTTTATGAAAATATTTAGTGGGTTCCTACTCTGTCTGTTTTATCTGACTTACGCAGCTTCACTTTTTTGCCAACACTCACCACACTTGACTTGGTTTTCTTATTCTTACGCGGTAATCGTTCCGGATAACCCGCAATCGCTGAGCTTAATACTTCGTCGATCCAACGTACAGGCTTGATGTTGAGATCCTGCTTAATATTATCAGGAATTTCTTTCAAATCCTTCACATTTTCCACGGGAATAATGACATTCTTAATCCCGCTGCGATGTGCCGCCAGCAGCTTTTCTTTGACACCGCCAATCGGCAAGACTTCACCCCGCAAGGTGATTTCACCCGTCATGGCATAGTTAGCGCGTACAGGCATATTCGTGATAACCGACACCAAGGCAGTACACATGCTAATACCCGCACTCGGCCCATCTTTCGGCGTTGCCCCCTCGGGAACGTGGATATGGATATCGTGCTTCTCAAAGAAGTTCTTGGGCACGCCTAGTAAGCTAGAACGCGCTCTTACGACAGATAAGGCTGCTTGAATCGATTCTTGCATTACCTCACCCAATTGGCCTGTGTAAATCGTTTTCCCCTTTCCAGGCAAGACAATCGCTTCAATGCTGAGCAATTCGCCGCCCACTTCTGTCCATGCAAGGCCTTTAACTTGACCAATTTGGTCTTGCTGATCCGCAATATCATACCGAAAACGCCGTACACCCAAATAATGCTCAAGATCCTCGGGTTCAACGCGGGCTTTTTCCCCTTTTATCTTCAGGAGAATTTCCTTCACGACTTTACGACAAATTTTTGAAATTTCTCGTTCTAAATTACGTACCCCCGCTTCACGCGTATAGTAACGAACAATCGCTTGGATCGTTTCAGCTGGTATTTCAATCTCAGATGGCTTCAAGCCAGCAGCTTGGATCTGTTTGGGTATTAAATGGCGTAAGGCAATATTCACTTTTTCATCTTCGGTATAACCCGGAATGCGAATGATTTCCATACGATCACGCAAAGCAGGCGGAATATCTAACGTATTCGCCGTTGCCATGAACATGACTTTGGAGAGATCAAAATCTACTTCGAGGTAATGATCGTTAAAAGCATGGTTTTGCTCGGGATCGAGGACTTCTAATAAAGCAGAAGCAGGATCGCCACGAAAATCCATTGACATTTTATCGATTTCATCGAGCATGTAGAGAGGATTGTTTACACCTATTTTAGAAAGCTTTTGAATAATTTTGCCTGGCATCGCACCAATGTAAGTACGTCGATGACCACGTATTTCTGCTTCGTCACGCACGCCACCTAATGACATACGGACAAATTTTCGGCCTGTCGCATTCGCGATAGATTGTCCTAATGAGGTTTTACCCACCCCCGGTGGGCCTACTAAGCAAAGAATAGGGCCTTTCAGTTTCTTCACACGTTTTTGAACAGCAAGATATTCAACAATACGTTCTTTAACTTCTTTCAATCCGTAATGTTCTTCTTCGAGAATTTTTTCCGCTTCCGTCAAATTGACACGGTCAGAACTGCTTTTATCCCACGGCAATGACACCATCACGTCTAAATAGTTACGGGAGACCGTCCCTTCTGCCGATTGCATCGGCATGACTTTCAGTTTGGCTAACTCCGCCGTGCTTTTTTCATGCGCTTCTTTTGGCATGTGAGCTTGTTCAATCTTTTTGGCCATCGCCTCAAATTCATTCGGCTCACCTTCGTTTAATTCTTTCTGAATCGCTTTAATTTGCTCATTCAGATAGTATTCGCGCTGGGTTTTCTCCATTTGACGCTTCACACGTCCGCGTATTTTCTTTTCTACTTGTAATAAATCAATTTCATTTTCCAACAAGGCCATTAAGCTTTCGAGGCGCTTGGGTAAATAGCTTTGTTCTAATAGTTTTTGCTTTTCTTCTAATTTGATACTGAGATGCGCTGCAATGGTATCCCCTAATCGGCCGCTATCTTCAATGGCTAAAATCGATGCCATGATCTCAGCTGGAATCTTGCGATTTAATTTGACGTATTGTTCAAATTGCGATTTTAATGAGCGCACAAAAATTTCTACTTCGCGCTCACCCGCGCCGTCATCTTCCATGACTTCAATGTCAGCCAGAAAATATTCTTGATTTTCAATGAACCGAATAATCTTGCCGCGCTTCACGCCTTCTACCAGTACTTTGACAGTGCCATCCGGCAGTTTCAGTAATTGCAATACCGTGGCCAGTGTCCCTACTTGATAAATGGACTGCTCAGTAGGCTGATCTTCTGTTGCATTCTTTTGCGTGGCCAGCAAAATTTGCTTATCGGCCGCCATGGCGACTTCGAGCGCTTTAATCGAACGCTCACGGCCCACAAATAATGGAACAACCATATACGGGTAAACCACCACATCACGTAATGGTAGGACGGGAACACTTAAGGTGGTGGTGTCGCTCGGAGCGGTTGTCATTGTCATACGGATCACCTCATCTTCATTATAAGTGACTTAAAAATTATCGTGATGGAACTATTCTGCCGCTGTGGACTGCTGCTGATCATGGCTTTCGTAAATGATCATGGGCTTCGTTTCACCCCGAATAGTGGCTTCATCGATAATCACTTTTGACACATGACTTAAAGAAGGAAGTTCATACATGATATCCAGCAGCGCTTTTTCTAAGATAGAGCGCAAACCTCTCGCCCCCGTCTTTTTCTCCACGCAACGATCAGCGATCGCTTGTAGTGCTGCTTCACGAAATTCCAACCCAACATTTTCCATCTCAAAGAGCTTACGATATTGTTTAATCAGCGCATTTTTAGGTTCGATCAAAATACTCACTAAGGCTTCTTTATCAAGCTCCTCTAAGGTCGCTGTGACGGGTAAACGGCCGATGAGCTCGGGGATTAAGCCGTATTTAATCAAATCAGAGGGCTCTACTTCACGCAATAAGCTGCCAATGTTCTTGGAATCATCTTTACCGTGGATTTCGGCTGAAAACCCGATGCCGGATTTTTCAGAACGATCACGGATAATCTTTTCTAAGCCAGCAAAAGCACCGCCGCAGATAAAGAGAATATTCCGTGTATCTACTTGAATAAACTCTTGTTGCGGATGTTTTCTTCCCCCTTGGGGTGGAACGGATGCCATTGTCCCTTCAATTAATTTGAGCAAGGCTTGTTGCACACCTTCGCCTGAGACATCGCGGGTAATAGAAGGGTTTTCTGATTTACGGGAAATTTTGTCGATTTCGTCAATATAAACAATACCCATTTGCGCTTTCGTGACATCGTATTCACAACGCTGCAAGAGCTTTTGAATGATGCTTTCCACGTCTTCGCCCACATAGCCTGCTTCGGTCAGCGTGGTGGCATCAGCGATCACAAATGGCACGTTTAAGAGGCGTGCTAACGTTTCAGCTAATAACGTCTTACCACTGCCTGTTGGCCCAATCAGTAAGATATTACTTTTATTCAGCTCGATTTCATCTTGCTTAACAGAATGATTACGCAAGCGTTTGTAATGATTATATACCGCGACGGACAATACTTTTTTAGCTAACGTTTGGCCAATGACATATTCATCCAACGTCTTACAAATCTCGGTTGGCGTGGGCAGCCGGGGTAAAGTATCAGAGGGGGCAGCCGCCTTATCTCCACGTGTTTCCTCGTTAATAATGTCGTTACACAGTGAAACGCATTCATCACACACATAGACAGACGGCCCTGCGATTAGCTTACGCACTTCATGCTGGCTTTTGCCACAAAAAGAGCAATGAAACACCTTATCTCTTCCACTATTGCCGCGCTGGTCATTACTCATAAATCAGGCCTCTTCAGTTGTATATCTGTTAAATAAGGACGATTTCCACAAAATCAACTGATACCCATACATATATTATTACTTCTTCTTGTCACGAGAATCGAGTAAATTATCGACAATCCCATAAGCCAATGCCCTTTCAGCATTCATAAAATAGTCTCTATCCGTGTCTTTGGCGATAATGTCTTCGGGTTGACCCGTATGGTAAGCCAAAATCTTATTGAGCTGGGCTCGGATCTTTAAGGTTTCTTCTGCATGGATGGCGATATCGGATGCTTGCCCTTGCACACCGCCTAATGGCTGGTGGATCATGACACGGGCATTCGGCAAGCAATAACGCTTCCCGCGCGCCCCACCTGCTAGCAGGAAGGCCCCCATGCTGGCCGCCTGGCCTAGGCACATGGTACTGACGTCAGGTTTGATAAACTGCATCGTATCGTAAATGGCTAAGCCTGCGGTGACGACGCCACCTGGTGAGTTGATATAAATAGAAATATCTTTGTCTGGGTTTTCTGATTCTAAGAACAATAATTGCGCAACAACCAGATTGGCAACATGATCATCAATAGGGCCCCCTAGGAAGATAACTCGATCTTTTAATAGCCTAGAGTAAATATCAAACGCTCGTTCACCTCGCGCCGTTTGTTCCACCACCATTGGCACTAGGTTGGCGGTGAGCATCGCATGATTAGTTGTGTAAGACATATAGGTTCCTTTCCTAGTTAATATTATATACGAATGCCTTTCAATTCGGCATAACTCATGGTTTTATCGGTTGTCGGTATGCCTTCCATCAGCTTGTCCATCGCTTGATCTTCCATGACTTGCCCTTCAAGACCTCGGCGGTTTTCTGGCGAGGACAGCCATTTGATGACTTCCTGAGGCTGTTCATAGGCGGAAGCGATTTCTTGGATGCGCTGTTTAACACGCTCCACATCCAACTGGATATTAGCCGTTTTAGCGTATTCAGCCATCAGCAAGCCCAAGGTGACTCGCTTCTTGGCCAACTCGTTAAACATCGTCATTTCTGACTCAGAATGCTGATGATGATCGTGTTGATGTTGATAGACTTCATCATGAATACGATCCGCTTCCTGGTGTACTAATGCTTTTGGCACTTCGATAGGATTTTGTTCCAACAAATGACGGAAAACTTGTTCTTTAAATTTTTCTTTCACTAAACGATCACGCTCTTGTTCAAGCGATTGTTTCACTTGACTTTTTAACTCTTCAATCGACGTGACGCCTAATTTTTGTGCAAATTGTTCCTCTAAGGCCGGCATATCGGCTTCATATACTTGCTTCACTTGCACAACGAAATCGACAGGCTTACCCGCTCGTTCGGCGACGCCAAAATCGGCAGGGAAGCTTAAGTTCAATGTTTTTTCATCGCCAGCCGTAGCACCGATTAAGCCTTCTTCAAACCCTGGCAGCATGACTTTACTGCCTAATTCTAAGGGGAAGTTTTGAATTTTATTTTCGATCTCGGATTTACCATCAAAGATGGCGTAATAATCAACCACAACACGATCTTTTTCTTGAGCAGGCCGATTCACCACCGTCCACTTTGTATGCTGTTTACGCAATTGTTCGATGACGCGCTCGACATCGTCTGCGGTGACATCGACCACTAATTTTTCGAGATTATCGATTTTACAATGGACCGCTTCAATCTCTGGGATCACTTCAAACGAAGCGACAAATTCAAACGGCTGGTTGGCGAGGGGTGTTTTAGGCTCAACACGAGGTTGGCTGACTGGTCTTAAATTCTTTTCTTTTACTGCTTCTGCAAAGGACTTTTCCATGACTTCGCCAAACGCTTCATGGCGTACTTCCTTATCATGCTGCTTTCGAATGTAAGAGATCAAAGCTGGGCTGCCAGCACGGAACCCTTTAATATTAGCGCGATTAGCAAACTGACGAAGCTGCCGCTCATACGCTTGCTCGACTTGATCCGCTGGCACCACAATGGTGAGCCGGCATTCGATACTACTAATTTTTTCTACCGATACTTGCATAGCAATGACCCCACACGAATAAAGGGCGACATTATAGTCAGAAATTTGGTCGTAAACCAGAATTTTCAACGTTTTTTTATTACGTTAGCTGAATGCGAAAGGAGAGACTCGAACTCTCACGGGTTACCCCACTGGAACCTAAATCCAGCGCGTCTACCAGTTCCGCCACATTCGCTTGCTTACTTAGACAAATCAAGTTGCCATTTTTACTGTACTTTGCTCGGATAATCAAGCGACTATTTAAACTTTCCCGCCACCATGAAGACCGCCAGGCTTAAAATTAACATGGCCAAGGGACCGATAGGAGCAAAAAGCATCAAGGCGGCCATGGATAGCTTCTCGATCAAGCGCTTGATGCAGGCAATGATGACAAAGAGGTATAAGGCTAAGAGTACGAGTCCCATGGGGATCCATCCTTCGCCGCGATGGAAGTAGTACATCGTCAAAGCGAAGGAGGCGATGAAAAAGGCAGAGAGGGATTCGATGATGGTGATGAGGTAAGACCTCCAGGAGGTTTGGACAAATTTAGGAGTGGGTTGGTCCGTCACATTCAGTTCCTTCAGTTTAAAATAGTCAAATTATTTATTCATCTATATCGCTTTCATTCATGCTCATTAAGATTATATAATTTATTCCCTTAAAAAATAAAATCCTCTTATTAAATATAAAAGGAACATCCATGCCAACGATTCAAAAAACAAAATTTTCTATTGAAGAAATAAAAGAACTTGCTAACCGTTATGATAAGGCAATAGAAATTTTAGATCATAAAACTAATACACTTTGTTCTATTAATATCAATGACAATTTATTAGCTACATATGGATTTTCTTGTTTTGAACGTATTGAAGCAACTCATTCTATCAAAGGAAAGATAAAAGGACGAGTGATAGGGGTTCAAAGGATTGATAGAGAAACACCTATGGTATGGATTCATTTAGATAGCAATCATTGTGTATCTTTTTCTGATTCTGATCTTCTTTCCATTAAAACAATACCTGAGGATGGATTACTTCATCCTTCATTGGCAACTAATATAGTGGCTAGATTAGAAAAACTTTATATCAAATCAACAATTCTGCATGCTACAACTGCCTTGCAAAAAATGAATTATCAACAGTTTTCAGAAATAATAAATGATATGGCTATATTTTCTCCAACTAATTATTTGAAGTATATAGAAAATCTATATGACCAACACATACTCTTAACTGCAAATGATTTAAAAAACCATCGTGAGTTAAACAGATTATTTCAACTTTTACAATCGACATCGCAATCTACCGAAACCTATCAAGAAATATGCGTGAAAATTGCTCAAGAATATTTTAATGGTGCGGAATATTATCGTATACCATTAGAACTTTATAAAATTTTGCAATATAGCTTACAAACCACCATCGATACAACACTGACAGTAAATTATGATAGAAATTATAAAGGGTTATATTTTTTAATCGGCGAATTAATTTTTAGTCACCCTGAAATTATCAGTAAAAACTCTCAAAAATCATACTTTCTGGCACTTATTTATTTTACATTAGCTGGTCATGATG
>SCTP01000251.1 GCA_004322325.1 Gammaproteobacteria bacterium
CGTAATGAGTATCCATCACCACCCATATAAGGTTCATCTGTTACAAATACACCTAAGCTTGATTTTAAACTGCCTAGACTATTAGAAAAAGAGGTCGCATTCACATCGCCGCTATTTTTACCATGAGAAACCCATGTATAAAAAAGATTTTTTCCTGTTTTAAGATCAAAAATCCATAACCGTTTTTCCGTGGAGGGTTTGGAATAATCGATTATTGTTAATAATTGCTTATCATCAAAACCTTGTTTGCGCGCTTTCATATAAGCCATCAAACTAAGACGTAAGACATTGGTATCTAAACCAGACGATTGAGACTCAAGGATACGAATTTGGTTTTCCAACCACGCACTCGTCCCAAATGGTTCATTATTCGGATGGGAAAACAGCCAAGAAAATGGCCAACTAAACCCGCATAAACTTAAAATAGTGAGTAAAAACAAAACATAACGTATTTTTTTTGATATCATAGGAAGTCTCTCTTTTGTAATTAAATTAACAACTTAGTAGGTAAACAATATTCTTATTGTTATTTAGAATTCCCCGGAGAGGAGCGCTATTTTTATACACATGGAAAGCCTTGTCAATGTTTACGATCTCGAATATAGTTTCCGCGGTTTTTGGGATTTTTATTTTGTTTACTTGAAAAGAGGAGATTTTCCATGAAAAAGTTTGCTATTCTTTTAGGCTTAGTAACATCTGTTATGATGTTTACGGGTTGTGCTAGCAAGAGTGCATCTGAACCAACCGCTGCACCTGCTGCTCAAACCACTACCCCAACTCATCACGATTACAAAGGTGAAGTGGGTAACAAGTAAGTAACAGATCATGCTGGTGAGGTGTACATTGCACCTTGCCAGGTGAGTTTGAAAATAGGTTGCCTATGAAACTGGCCAATAAAGTTCGAGTCGCTGTTTTGTCAGGAGGTTGTTCTGCCGAACATGAAGTGTCTCTGCGCTCAGCAGCGAATGTGATGCAGTTTCTTGATTCTTCACGTTTCGAAATTATTCCTATTGGTATTGATAAGCAAGGTAAATGGTTTTTAGATAATATGCCCAATCTGGGTGACGATCATCCAATTTGGCATACGTTTGATGTCATTTTCCCTGTTGTCCATGGTACCTTGTGCGAAGATGGTACCTTGCAAGGCTTATTAGAATTGACTAACTTGCCTTATGTTGGCTGCGGTGTCCTCGCTTCTGCTATTGGGATGGATAAAGATGTGTCCAAACGTTTGGCGATGGGCGCAGGTATTCCCGTGGCGCCTTATCTTGTGATCAAACAAGATCAATGGCAACGTGATGCCGACTCTTTCTCTCAACAAGTGATGGAAAAATTGGCGTATCCTGTTTTTGTGAAACCAGCGAATACTGGATCCAGTATCGGTATCACAAAAGTCAAAACCCCAGCGCAACTAAAAGCAGCCATCAATGAAGCCTTTCGTTTTGATGTTAAAGTATTGGTAGAAAAAGCACTTAACGTCATCGAAATTGAATTAGCCGCTTTAGAATCACTGGAAAATAGCGATCCTATTATCAGTGTCGTCGGTGAAATCAGACCGCGGCATGAATTTTATTCTTACGAAGCAAAATATACTGATGAAAACGGAGCAGAATTATTAATTCCTGCCCCGATTACAAATGAATTGAAAGAAAAAGCGCGTGCTATCGCGCGAGAAATTTTCTTGGTATTGGAATGCGAGGGAATGGCGCGAGTGGATTTATTCATTGAAAAAGAAACGCAACAAATTTATTTTAATGAAATTAATACAATTCCTGGCTTTACGCAAATCAGCATGTATCCTAAATTAATGGAAGCATCTGGTATTTCTTATTCCCAATTACTCACGCATCTAATTGATCTCGCGATGAAGAGGCATACACGCAAGCGTGAGTTGATTCGGAGTTATGTATAAAAAATTAAGCTGTTTTTTTTTCTTTATCATTTTAACCATTACTTTTTCTTACGCGAAAGCACCAACAACACTTTCGCTGCAAGAAGCGATTTTATTGGCTATCCGCACGAATCCGAGTGTACAGCAATCACACTTAAATGATGTGTTACAAAAATTCAATTTATGGATACAGGAATGGCAGTTTTATCCGCACTATGCTTTTCAGGCAACAGCCACTTCCGAGCAAAGCTATAGTGCACAACCGAGTGTTTCATTATTAACACCCATCGGAACACAATTAACGGTTACCTCTACCAATACACAAAACGGTGGGCACTTTACTCCACAGCTATCGTTAGAAATTTTACAACCACTGATGCGTGGTTTTGGCAAAGCGATTGTGGAATCAGCATTAGAAAATGCACGTGATAGTGAAATCATTTCACGATTGGCGATAGAAGGAACATTGCGTACCACGGTTACGGCGGTGATTAATGCTTATTTGGATATGGTGATGGCAGAAAAAAATATTATCATTGATGAAAAAGCCCTAACACGAGCACAAGATTCAGTCGTGCAAACAAAATTATTTATTCAAGCGGGACATAAAGCGGGCAATGAACTAGTGACCGTGCAAGCCAATGTGGCCACTGCACAAACGCAATTAGAGAATGATAAAAATAATTTAACCCAAGCACGTTATGCTTTGTTAACGGCTATTGGGGTTGATCCCAATGCAGATATTATTTTTAGTCCTCTTGATCTCGATAATTTAATCAAAAAATATCATTTAACTACATTAGAGAATGCCAAAAAATTAATTTTAGAAAACGATATTCAATACCAAACGGATCAGATTACTTTAAATGGATCAACCTCACGTTCTTTATTGCTAGCGGAAGATAATACGCGATGGCAGTTGAACTTCACCACCAATGTGGCAACAGGCAATGATTCAGTGAGTAATTTATTTAATAGCGAGAATCAATCACAAAGTGTAGGATTAACGTTGCAAATTCCAATTGATGATCAAATTGCAAAGCAAGCGGTGTTAAGTGCCAAAATTGCTTTGAAAGAAGCACGAATCGCTTTAACGCAAGAAAAATGGGCGAAAGAAACCAATGCAATCAATGGCTGGCATACGGCGATGAGTGCTGATCGAGCCTTGCAGTTTGCAGAAGATGCAGAGAAGTTACAAGAAAGAACATATCAGATTAGTTATCAAAAATATTTGCACGGTTTAATTGACAGTTTGGAATTGCAATCGGCACAAGTGCAATTGATTCAAGCGCAGCAAATTTTATTAAATGCTCAGATTGGTTATATCAAATCATTAGTGAATATGGATTTATTAATTGGGAATACATTAAGAACGTGGGATATTGGAGTAAGGCAATGAGGAAATTTTTATTAATATTGTGGATTTGCATAAGCTTACAAGCTTGTTCCAATGAAGAAAAACTGAAAGGCAGCCATATTGTTACCATTGAGCCGCACGCTTTTTCCGACACCCTTTTTTATTCCGGTACTATCCAACCCTTAAAAACATTAGTGGTACCCA
>SCTP01000252.1 GCA_004322325.1 Gammaproteobacteria bacterium
GGATAGATTAAAGGAAACTCTGGATTCGTTGGTGGGGCTGGAGGAGAAGGTTCATGATACTTATTTGCGATTTTCTCTAATGTTTCCTTCTTACTCGCTAAATTATTAAGAAATTTTTCATACAGTTTTCCTTCTTGTTTATTATGCAATTTACTCCATGCAAAGACAATTATCTTATCGATTATCCCTAAATTTTCAGGTGCTACCTCCATTTTCTTTAAACATTTCCAGATTCCTTTAAGACCTTTTTCCTTTTCTGAGCCACAAGAAGTTGTTACGGCTGAAAAATAAAAATCAATTGCAGCGGCATCATCAGTTTCTTTAACAGCTTGATCTATTAGGGCAGGGCCATATTTTGCTGAGGTAACAAGGTAATCAAACGCTTCTTTATCATTCGCTTCTTTCGCAAACTTAAAATATTTTTCCATGATTAAAAGCCGTTTTTCATCATCGATTTTCTGATTCGCAAGAAATTGCAAACACGTTTGGCATTCTTCATACTTTTTCTCTGCTAAAAAAATATCGATAGCGTATAAAGCAATAATATATCGAGAAGCCACATCCCCAATCTGATCAAAATAGTTTTTTATACTGTTTATCAAGTTAATCTTGATTTTTTGATAGTAATCATTTACCTCTTTCAAATTATTTTTAGTTTTCTCCATTTGCGACAAGAGTATATTATAAGCATTCACATACTCCTTCATTGCCTCTTCTGGATTAACATCAACACCTTTACCATGTCGATAACATACAGCTAGTAGATAAGCTACTTCGAGAATAGGTGGGTAACCATCACTCTTATTTATCTTTTCAAGATTTCTTAAATGGTCATATCCTGTTTTAACAAGATCTATTTGACTAGCACTGTCCCAATTACAGCCTTGTAATAATAAGATAATCTGAAATAACTCCAAATTGACAGGTGATTGCACTGCTCCAAAAATACTTGCTATATTTTCTTCTTTATTCAAAACCT
Organism: Gammaproteobacteria bacterium; assembly: GCA_004322325.1. GTDB lineage: Bacteria > Pseudomonadota > Gammaproteobacteria > DSM-16500 > DSM-16500 > Aquicella. The sequence continues at coordinate 980 of SCTP01000252.1, forward strand.
CCTTTTTTTCCATACTAAAAATAAGTTCGCGAATAATTCTTCCAAAAAACAACCATCTTCGAGTTTTCTTCTCTTTTTCTTTGGTTTTAGTTCCATATTGCTCTTGTATTAATGGAATATATACCTGCTTTACTTCTTGGAGTGATGCATTTTGAATGAGGAAAAAAAAATCATCTTGATCTAGCGTCTCTGCACGCGAATTGCTCATAGAAAAAATTTCCTATAAATAATAAGAAGACAAATAACATGAGATGATGTTACTTAAGAAATATTAAGCGAATCTTAAACTGCTACTTTTTTGGCTCGTGTAAATAGAGGATAGCCATTTAAAATCAAACAGTAACAGCAGCACCATGATTAAGAATGGTTGATCGTTTATTGCATAAGCGCCAAGCGGCAGGACTTACGTCCCGCGCGCCTCAGAGTAGCATTTTTGCGTATTCAACAATCAAATGCGACCATCGCCGACTAAGAATTACCGCTCTTTCGACATCAATCGCTTGCTGCTCACAATGTTCTAATATCTCGGCCATTTGACTGGCTGTGATCAGAATGCGCTGAAGCATGGCGGTTTGACGGCGAGAAAGGTTTAGTTTTGACGATGAATTGGCTAGAATGTCCTGAGCCATATTAATCTCCTTCATGTTTAGGTTAATGTGGTTAGTGACGGAACCAGGTGTCCTACCACCTGACCGTCACGCTTATTTCAACGCAGATGATTGGAAAAAGCAACAAGATTTATTTGGTTATCAAACCAATACCGTTACACAATATTTCTCCTATAGTTCTAGAAATATTAATAAAAATATGCTAAATTTGGCATATAATTATAATAAGGAGAATATAGTGAAAAACCTGAAATGGATAGGGGGCAGTAAAAAAGACTTGCTAGCGTTTCCAAAAGAAGTACGACAGGAAATAGGTTATGCTCTCTATGCTGCTCAGAAAGGAGAAACACATGAATCAGCCAAACCATTTAAAGGACATGGCTCTGGCATTTATGAAATTGTTAGTGATTATGACAAAAATGCTTATCGTGCAGTTTACATAGTCAACGTAGGTGAAGCGGTCTATGTACTACATGCTTTTCAAAAAAAATCTAAGCAAGGGATAAAAACGCCAAAAGAAGAGATAGCTATTATTAGTGAACGGCTAAAAAAACTTAAACTTATGTTAAAAGAAAAGGAGTAATATTTATGAGCAAAAAGATAACTACCGATATCGATATAGAAGAATCTAGCGGCAATGTCTTTGCTGATTTAGATTTACCAAAACCTGAAGAATGTCTAGTAAAAGCAGATCTCGCTATTCAGATCAATAAATTGATCAAGCAAAGGAAATTAAACCAAACAATGGCCGCTAAATTATTAGGCCTTGATCAACCAAAAATTTCAGCCTTAAGCCGTGGTCGTTTAACTGGGTTTTCTGTTGAACGGCTTTTTAGATTACTTTCCATTTTGAATCAAGACATAGAAATCGTCATCAAGCCACATCACAATCGTAAAAATCATTCTGCTCCCTATATTCACGTTAGATATGCGAATTCTTAATTAAGCTATGATATTAAACTCTCAACAATCTCTAACTGCCTTACCAAAGCACCACGATTTTTTTCTATTACTTCTAACGCACATTGACCCACCTGTTCGCATTGATGTTTATCGTGCATTAATTTATTTAATTCCTGCACCAATGCCTCTACGCCTGCCACCCTCACCATCGCATGCGCCGCAAGAAATAGCGCACTAATTTCCGCAAAATTAAACATCGATGGCCCAGTCACAATGGGTTTTCCTAACGCCGCCGGTTCCAAGATATTATGACCGCCATGTTGAATTAAACTCCCTCCCACAAACGCAACATCGGCTGCTGCGTACATCAACAACAACTCTCCCATCGTATCACCCAGATAAACCGCTGTTTCCGCCGTGCAACCTTGCTGCTGGCTACGCCTTGCTATCACCATCCCCTGCTGCTGACACAATTTCGCCACCGCATCAAATCGATTAGGATGACGCGGTACCAACATTAATAACGCCGCCGGATTTTTTTCCCGCAATTTCTTATGCGCCGCGAGAATCATTTCTTCTTCACCTTCATGCGTACTCGCTGCTATCCAAATCCATCTGTCCTTCCCCAACATCGCACGTAACGCATGACTGTTTTCTTTCACCTCGGGTGGCACCGTCAAATCAAACTTAATATTCCCCGTCACCACCACCCGCTCTCCTCCCGCCCCCAAAGCAATAAAACGCTCTGCATCGGCTAGCCCATGTGTAGCAATCACACTGATCTGCCGCAACATCTCCCTCACCAATGGCGCCGCATACCGATACCCCCGCGCGGATTTTTCAGATAAACGCGCATTCAGTAAACAAATCGGGATACGCTTTTCATGGCAAGCAAACACGAGGTTCGGCCATAGTTCCGTTTCCATAATAATCGCTACTACCGGGTGCATACATTCGAGAAACCGTTCCATGGCAAAGGGAAAATCATACGGCAGATACGCATGCCTCACACTCTCCCCCAACTCTGCCTTCACCCTTTCCGCCCCCGTGGGTGTCATGGTGGTGATTAAAAAAGAGAACATGGAATATCGATCCCTTAATACCTTCACTAAGGGAACCGCTGCCGCGACCTCTCCCACTGAAACCGCGTGTATCCAGATACATTTTCCCAAGGTAAAGGTATAACGACCTAATCGCTCTTCCATACGCTCTCGATAGGCGGGAAAGTGACGGGATCGCCAGTATAAGCGTAGGAATAAAAAGGGAAAAATAAGATAAAGAAAAAAACGATAGAGATAACGCATGGATAATAGTTTCTCATTTGTATCGAATTTAAGGATGAAACATCCTGCAAGATAATCGCTTTATTTGCAAGATCAAAATTCAAAATGATAGAATTGCGCAATTTTATTGCTAATATTGATTTAGGCCCTTATGCCATATCCGTTACCCAAAACGTTACCCCCTTTCGCCAACGCCTCTATCTTAGTGGTGGGCGATATCATGCTAGACCGCTATTGGTTTGGCGATACGTCCCGTATTTCACCGGAAGCACCGGTACAAGTGGTCAAAATCCGCAGTACGGATAATCGACCAGGCGGCGCTGGTAATGTGGCGCTTAATATTGCTGCCGTCGGGGCAGAGGTCACCTTGCTTGGGATCACCGGTCAGGATGAAGCAGCTCATGCCCTCGGCGAACAACTAGCCGCCGCTTCAGTGAAACATGATCTTTGCATGGTGAAGAATCTTCCTACCATTATCAAACTCCGTGTCATTAGTCGTCATCAGCAATTGGTACGGCTCGATTTTGAAGAAAAACTGGCCGGCGCAGAGAATGAGCTCTTAATCGAACGCTATAAAAAGCATTTATCACACGCCAATCTAGTGATCTTATCGGATTATCAAAAAGGCACCTTGGCTGACCCACAACGTTTCATTCAACTCGCTCGTCAAGCTAACATCCCCGTCTTAGTCGACCCGAAAGGAACTGATTTTAGTATTTATCGGCAAGCCAATATTATCACCCCGAATTTTAAAGAATTTGAAGCGGTCGTGGGTCCCTGTCATCACGAGCAAGAGATTCTAGCGAAAGGCCAAGCTTTGCTCGCTCAGTATCAAATCGATGCGCTACTCATCACGCGCGGTGAAGATGGCATGACGCTGATTGAGCCACACTCTTCCACCCACTTGCCCGCCTACGCGCGTGAAGTCTTCGATGTCACCGGAGCAGGCGATACGGTAATTGGCCTATTGGGCGCCTCGGTCGCGACAGGCATGGAACTGCTTCCTGCCACCGCTTTGGCCAACTTAGCTGCCAGCTTAACGGTGGCAAAACTGGGAGCGGCCACGGTGAGCGTGCCTGAGCTGCAAGCAGCCTTAACCGGCAAAACCAATTTTGCGATGGGAATCGTGAATGAAGAGCAATTGCTGCAAGCCATGAATGGGTTACGAGCGCAAGGTAAAAAAATCGTCTTCACCAATGGCTGTTATGACATTCTTCACGCTGGCCACGTGGCTTATCTTCAACAAGCCAAACAGTTGGGTGATTTTCTCATTGTGGCGGTGAATGCCGATGAATCAGTCCGCAAGTTAAAAGGCCCTGAGCGGCCGATTAACCACCTCGAACACCGCATGATCGTACTCGCGGGTTTAGGCGTCGTCGACTGGGTCGTGCCGTTTGCGGATGACACCCCTGAGCGCTTATTACGGCTGCTGCAGCCTGATTTTCTCGTCAAAGGTGGCGATTATCAAACCGATCAAATCGTCGGTGCAGATATCGTACGTGCCTATGGCGGCGAAGTACGCCGTATCATGAGCCCTGATGTAACACTATCGAGCACCGCTATCATTAACCGAATACAAAATGGATAACCAATGGACTTAGGTAACCTTTACGTTATTGCTGCCCCTTCTGGCACAGGTAAAACGACACTCGTGAAAGCCCTCGTTGACTCGCTGCCGCACATCACCGTCTCCATTTCACATACCACGCGCAGCAAACGGCCGAGTGAAATGCACGGGGTCAATTATTACTTCATTGAGAAAGCCGAGTTTGAACGCATGATCACCCGAGGGGAATTTCTCGAGCACGCTGTGATTTTCGATCATTACTACGGCACATCGCGAGAATGGGTGCAAGAAACATTGGAGAAGGGAGTCGATGTCATCCTAGAAATCGATTGGCAAGGCCATCAGCAAATCCGCTCACTGTTTCCGGATGCCATTAGTATTTTCATCTTACCCCCCTCGGTAGAAGGCCTAAGAGAGCGGCTGGTCAAACGTAATCAAGACCGGCCAGACATCATTCAACGCCGCCTGGCTGATGCCAAAGAAACGCTTTCGCATGTCCACGAATTTGACTATGTGGTGGTTAATGACGATTTCATGCAAGCATTGCACGATCTTCAAATCATTGTTGAAGCAGGGCGTCTGCTAGGCTCCCGTCAAACGGCCAAGTTTGCTAATATTATTGAGAATTTTGAGAGAATGTAGCCGTTTCTCTCAAAATCCTGTATGATCCCGACCTCAAGATTAACCATTTAGTTTAAAGGTATATCCCATGGCGCGAGTGACTGTTGAAGATTGCTTAAGAAACGTAAAAAACCGATTTGAATTAGTCTTGTTGGCTTCTAAGCGGGCACGGCAGTTAATGCGTGGCAAAGAAGCAAAAGTCGATTGGGATAATGATAAACCTACCGTAGTAGCTTTACGCGAAATTGCGGCTGGCTATACTGATTTTACGCATCACCCCGAAGAGCACGAAGAAAAGCCAGCTCCTGTCGTTGCATTGACGATTATAGAAGAAGAAAAACAGGAAATTTCGCCCACCGGGACAGATATGGACGCAGAATCCCCCAGCCCAGATAGCGAAGAAGTGTAACCATTCTTTCCTTCTGCTTTTTCTGGTAAAAACCAGAAAAAAGCGGAAGGAATTGTTAATTTCTCAATCAGTTACCCCGCATCCCGCCTAATTAATCCTCACCCGCTTTATCAATGTTAAAATAATAAAATAAGAAATGATAAGGGAGTGGGACTAATGAAAATAAAAAGATGGCTGTTTGTTTTGGTATTTTTTGTCACTTCTAATGCCTACGCAGAATATTATCTCGTAGAATCCGCACCCTCGGAAGCCATTCCGGTAACGAGTTGCGAATGTAGCTACCAATATCGCCCTCCCTGCTATTCTCCCCCCACTTACATCTACATCCACTCCTCTGCCCCGTATCGGCACCATCCGCATACTTATTCTGCTGGCGTGAGCGAATACGCATGGATTGGTGATCCATAATACGCTATCATCATGCGCAAAATTTAAGGAACCTCTTTTATGTCGACTTCTAAAGTCATGCCTACTTATTACAATCAAATGCCCGTCTCATTCGAATACGGCCGCGGCGCATGGTTATGGGATAAAGAGGGGAATTCCTATTTAGATAGCCTAGCGGGCATTGCAGTTTGCGCCCTAGGTCACGCTCATCCGGCGGTGACGCACACCATTATCGAGCAAGCAGGAAAACTGCTGCATACTTCTAATACTTATATTATCGCCAAGCAAGTGGAGCTTGCTGAGAAACTCACGCACGTGGCTGGGATGGAGCAAGCCTATTTTTGTAATTCAGGGGCTGAAGCGAATGAAGCAGCGATCAAACTAGCACGGCTTTATGCCAAGAAAAAAGAGATCACTGAGCCTGTTATTATTACGATGAAAAATTCATTCCATGGTCGCACCATGGCCACGTTGAGCGCATCGGGAACCGAGCGTATCCAAATGGGATTTGAGCCGTTGGTAAAAGATTTCATTTACGTGACGTTAAATGATAAAACAGAATTAGCGACGGCTATCCAACAACATCAAGCCAATATCATTGCGATTATGTTAGAACCCATTCAAGGCGATGGGGGTATACAAGCGGCTACAGAAGATTACCTGACTCATGTGCGCCAACTGTGCGATCAACATGACTGGCTGCTGATATTTGATGAAATACAAACAGGATTAGGAAGAACAGGAAAGTGGTTTTGTCATCAGCATACGTCAGTTAAGCCGGATGTCATGACAGTAGCAAAAGCCTTGGCGAATGGATTGCCGATTGGTGCGTGTTTAGCGCGGGATAAAGCTTGCAATCTTTTTGGGCCGGGGAAGCATGGATCCACGTTTGGTGGCAATCCATTTGTTTGTGCCGTGGCTTGTACAGTGATAGAGACCATGGAAAAAGAGAATATTGTCGACAATGCGAGGCAGGTGGGAGATTATCTGCTAGATAAATTAAAAACAGACTTAAAGCATCCAGCGATAACAGATGTACGCGGGCGCGGGTTGATGATTGGGATAGAATTAGACAAACCTTGTATGGAATTAACCGCGAAAGGGTTAAAAAATTATCTCCTATTTAATATCACCGCCAATAAAGTGATACGATTATTACCGCCTCTTATTATAACGAGGGACGAGGCGAATGAGATTGTGATAAGGCTGGAACAGGTATTGACGACGAAGTAAGAACTGGCGATGACGCTAATGATGGTGGAGGAGGTGCAGGCACGCGAGAACGTGCAGAAGCGCCTATTGCGAGACTTACCGTTGCCATTGAGCCGCCTCTAACTGTTGGCGTGGAAGCATTATTAGCTGCATAATCCTTCCGAAGCGTCTCCATCACTTCTTCTTCCGTGAGTTCTTTAAAGGGATTCCAAATGCGTTGCGCTATTTTTTTAAACGGATTTAGATTAAGCACATCAACCGTACGATAAAACGATCCTGCCCCTAAAATAAGCATTCCAACGAATACGAAAGGAGTCGGTGTTAAAATGCCTCCTATTAAATCGACTAAGCTTTGAATAAGTCGATGTCCTTTTTCTGCTAAATCTTTATTATAGGCACGTTGCCGGTTTATTAACTGAGTTAATTCTTTTGTTTCATTCTCTGAAACGACAACGCCATGCTTTAATTGATCGATGATCGCCTCTTTTTTATTTTTAATCTCTTGCTTGATTTCGCGCCCTATTTTAAATCGATTATATAAAGCCTTCCCAAAATCCCACGCATCTTCTAGGAAAGATTTAATCGTACCAGCTAAAATGAAAAACGCCGCCGTCACCACCGTTGCCACCACCATCACAAAAGTAGCTGTTACAGCTAAAGCGCTTAATGCGATATCACCTAGATATAAAGCAGTTTTCACCCCTTGGCTGGCTTTCGATTCTTCACTAAATTTAAAGGTGGTAACAATTTTAACAAAATTAAGCGGAAGGATAAGCGCCGCCGCAAATAAAGACACCCATCCTAACTGATTGGCAAATTTCTCAACAATAGGTATAAACGATTTGCTATTAAAGATGAGTTTTCGAATATTGAAGAAAATGTCTTCTATTTCACTGAGCACGCGTGTCCATGTATCTACTTTTTCGATACCTTTTTCTAATTTTGCACGAAAACTCTGCGGCATAAACATCCCTCCACTCGCTCTAGCTGATGTTTTTATCTTCTTAATGCCTAAAGTATATGATGAGGAGATGAAAGGAATATTAATAATATTTCCCTAAGTTAGAAGAATTGTACATTATTTAGCATCTTTCTATTTTAATGCAAGCATCCCCTGTGCTCGCCTACATTTCCCACAAAAAACCGCTCCAACCCACCCTTCATAAACGCCACCACTGATTGACAGCATATCCCCGCTCCATACCCCGCCATCAACCCCACATTCAACACCATCACCGCCAGAAAAAATAATTCCATCCGCTCTTCCGTTTGATGAGATGACATTTCATGCAAGGCAAAATCCAGCAACTCTTCATATTGACCCGCCAACATCGCTTCTATTTGCTTTATTTTTTCTTCCGCAATCGGCTGCTCTTTCAATTTCCACACCCCACCTTCTTTCATCGCCGCTTTTTCAATATCTTCCGACACAGAAAAAATTAAATCTCGCTTATCATCCGCTTCTTCTCCTAATTTGCTCACCAATTCATCCATCGCCTCTCCCCGATTCGCTGCCTTGGTGACATTAACCGATACGAGATCCGTATAAAAAGACAAACCCTCATTCGCTGCTTCTATCAATAATTCCGGTGCACGTTGCATATGTTTCATGCGCTCTTCCAGGGGTAACCGCGAAATAATCGTTTTGATGAACAAACACCCGAAATAAAATAAATCATGAAAATCACTTTCAGGAAGTTGATGTAACTTAAATGCCATCGCAATCAGCTCGGGCATGGATTTATCTCCTTTCATTAAAAATGATTCAATTTCTTGCACGGGAATATTATCGATATTCATGGTCTCACCTCATGTTAAGTTAATGTTATTTGATTAATGACTGTTGCTACCTGCATAAATAAATCGTTCGCTTCACTGTCAAACAGTGTCAGCGTCGGCCATGTTCGCAACCACGTCATTTGCCGCTTGGCCAATTGACGCGTTGCTGCTATCGCTTGCTGACACATATCGTCATAATGCAATTGTCCTTCACAATACGCCCATGCTTGCCGATACCCGACGGAACGAATCGAGGGTAAATCGGCAGAAAGATCTCCACGCTCATATAAACGCTGCACTTCATCGATAAAACCAGCGGCCAACATTTGCTGAAAACGAGCTGCAATACGTTCATGCAAGCGCGCTCGCTCGGAAGGCATCAGCGCGAGCGAGACAATACGATACTGCGATAAAGGGTCCGTATCTTCCGCTTGCCAGGCGGTGATAGTTTTTCCCGTCAGTTGATATACTTCTAATGCCCGTTGTATCCGCTGACTATCACGCGGATGAATGCGCTCACCGGCTAACGGATCCACCGCTGCTAATTCAGCATGCAATACTTCCCAACCTTCACGATCTGCCCGGGCTTGCAGTGCAGCGCGCAAAGCCGCATCGGCGCGCGGGAGTGAGGCTAATCCTTGCATGAGCACACGGAA
>SCTP01000253.1 GCA_004322325.1 Gammaproteobacteria bacterium
AAAAGGGGCAGCTTAAGGATTAAGCTGCCCCTTTTGCTATTTAGACTTAGACGTTTCTTTTTGCTGATAACGCGCTACACTCGCGAGAATTTCTTTCCTAGCCGCCTCTACCTCTTCCCAGCCTGCAATCTTTACCCATTTACCAGGCTCGAGGTCTTTATAATGTGTAAAGAAATGCTCAATCGCCGCAATGAGATCTTGACCTAAATCTTCGGGCTTTTGCACATGCTGATAGCGCGGCGTCAGCTTATCTACTGGAACCGCCAAAATCTTCGCGTCCTTCCCTGATTCATCCGTCATCCGTAATAATCCCACGGGGCGGCATCGAACGACCGCGCCAGAAATCAATGGATAAGGCGATACCACTAACACGTCAACCGGATCGCCATCTTCCGAAAGGGTATGAGGGATAAATCCATATTCCACCGGATAAGCCATGGAGGTACCCAGAAAGCGATCCACCATCACCATACCGCTTTCTTTATCGAGTTCATACTTAATAGGATGGTTAAAAGAGGGTATTTCAATCACCACATTAATATCATCCGGAATCTGCTGTCCCGCAGCGAGATGCTCTAATCTCATAACCCAAAACCTCTTCAAAAATGTTAAAAAGTGGTCTTAGTGTACTTTCCATTAACAATTTTGCAAGTAGCTGCACAATCTCTTACACTATGGCACGGCACACTAGGCTTACCAAGGAGTAGATCATGGATTGCTTGTTTTGCAAAATTGCAAACGGGGACATCCCGGCGAAGATTGTCTATCAAGACGAGATAGCCGTTATTTTTGATGACATTAACCCCCAGGCACCGCATCATAAGGTGATCATTCCGCGCAAGCATATCGCGACACTGAATGAGGCGCTGGAAGAAGATCGTCACCTGCTAGGCCATCTGGCCTTATCGGCAGCGAAATTGGCTAAAGAGCTTAATATCGCCAACGAGGGTTATCGGGTAGTAATGAATTGTAATGCAGGGGCGGGGCAGAGTGTGTTTCATATCCATTTTCATCTATTAGGCGGAAGACGTATGGGTTGGCCGCCAGGGTAAACAGTGTAGGTAGTGACGATGCAAGCATATTTTCGAAAAATTATTGAAGCCTTGGGCGAAGATCCTGACCGTGAGGGGTTAAAAAAGACACCTGAACGGGCAGCAAGAGCGATGGAATTTTTAACCCAGGGGTATCACCAATCCCTTGAGACGATCATCAATGGTGCTTTATTTAATTCTGATAACGATGAGATGATTGTCGTCAAAGATATCGAACTATATTCCCTTTGCGAGCATCATCTTTTACCTTTTATCGGTAAGTGTCATATTGCTTATTTACCCCAAGGGAAAATTATTGGCTTATCCAAAATTGCTCGGGTCGTCGACATGCATGCAAGGCGGTTGCAGGTGCAAGAAAATTTAACGAAAGAAATCGCCCAGACGATTTTACAAGCTACGGGCGCCAAAGGGGTCGGTGTAATTATTGAAGCACAGCATTTATGTATGATGATGCGTGGGGTGGAAAAGCAAAATTCGATTATGACCACCTCGGTGATGCTAGGGGTATTACGCGAAGATCCACGGTCAAGAGCAGAGTTTCTTAGTTTGATACATAGAAATTAATCAAGTAGTATAGCGCGCTAATGAATAGGGGAATATCGGCTTAATGAAAAAGATGCTGCAAGTGATACATAAATGGATAGTCAGTGAAAATAACTACGATCCGAATGCTAATTATACTGACAAAATAGAATGGTTGCGGGTGATGCCTTTTCTCCTCGTCAATTTAGGCTGTTTACTGGTTTTTTGGGTGGGGTTTAGCTGGACCGCTTTTACCGTCGCCGCTGTGTTATATTTTGTTCGGTTATTTTCGATTGGTGGTTTTTATCACCGTTATTTTTCTCATAAGACTTATCAGACGAATCGTTTCTGGCAATTTGTGTTTGGCTTTATCGGCACAAGTTCAGGCCAACGTGGACCACTTTGGTGGGCAGCACATCATCGTCAACATCATCTTGTATCGGATGAACCCGCGGATGCACATTCACCGGTTCAACATGGGTTTTGGTGGAGTCATGTTGGTTGGTTTTTATCGAAAAAGCATTATCACTACAATCCTGAGCGGGTGAAAGATTTAGCACGGTTTCCTGAGTTAGTTTTTTTAGATCGGTATGATGTGTTACCACCGACTATCTTATTTATTTCTTTATTTGTGGCTGGCGTATTATTGCACTCGTATGCGCCTGCATTAGGGGTGACGGCTGGGCAAATGTTAGTGTGGGGATTCTGCATTTCGACCATTGCGTTATTTCATACCACCGTGTCGATTAATTCTCTTTCGCACGTGTTTGGCAAGAAGCGATTCCCGACCAACGATAATAGCCGTAACAATTTTCTCTTAGCTATCCTGACCCTGGGAGAAGGTTGGCATAATAATCATCATCATTATCCCGCGACCGCCCGCCAGGGGTTTATGTGGTGGGAGATTGATATTACGTATTATGTGTTGAAGTTGTTGGAGAAGTTAGGGGTGATTTGGAATGTGAAAGGATTGCCGAAGTCGGTGTTGCGGCGATAGTGGTTTTACATTAGTGTGTATGGTGTGTATAATTTTATATGGGTAGCAAAGAAATCATCAAGTTACTCGAGGCTGACGGTTGGGTAAAACATAATCAAAAAGGAAGCCATTGCCAATATAAACATCCAGTTAAAAAAGGCAAGGTAACTGTTCCTCATCCTAAAAAAGACTTACCCGTAAAAACGATGCAAAGTATCTTGAAACAAGCTGGACTAAGATAAGAGGACAATACATGCAATATCCTATATTTATACACAAAGATGAAGACAGTGATTTTGGCGTTATTGTACCCGACTTACCTGGATGTTTTTCTGCTGGCAGCACAATTGAGGAAGCCATACAGAATACGCATGAAGCCATTGAATGCCACTTAGAAGGTTTACTATTGGATAATGAACCAATTCCTTTAAAAAGACCCATTGAACAACATCTTGAGAATCCTGATTTCAAAAATGGTATTCTCGCTGTTGTTGATATCGACGTTTCCAAAATTTCCGGTAAAACAATAAGAATCAATGTAAGCCTACCAGAACGATTTTTAAAACAGATCGATGAATACGCTCATCAACATGGAGGCAATCGCTCTGGCTTTTTAGTAGATGCTGCTATGAGCTACATGGCTGAACATCGAATCCGTTAAAAGTGTTTTAGTCACACTCTTTCAAAATCAAAACTCACCACCTCTTTGATCGTCTGACGCTGCATCACCAGCATCATCAGACGATCAATCCCCAATGCCACCCCCGCGCAGTCGGGCAACCCATGCGCGAGGGCAGCGAGGAAATATTCATCAATCAGCAATTCCGTCAGCCCTAACTGCTGACGCTCCCGCAAATTATGCTCAAATCGCTTGCGCTGCTCTTTAGCATCTAACAATTCATGAAACCCATTCGCCAATTCTATCCCTTGAACATACACTTCAAACCGCGATGCGACTGGCGGATTCCCCGGTTGAATACGAGCAAGTGCAGCTTGGGAAGCAGGAAAATCATAAATAAAATAAGGTCGATCATGGCCTAATTGCGGCTCGATGCAATACGACATCAATAATTGCAGCCAGGTATCACGATCAGTAACATTCTCAGCCACCACCACGCCCTGTTGCTTGGCACAAGCAGCCAGCTCTTCAAGTGAAGCCGCATGCGGGTCAAAGTGAAGAAATAATTGGAATACTTCTGCATAACTTTTACGTTCAGCGGCCGGCATGTTTAAAATTAATTGTAGCAGCTCATCCATTTCATCCATTAAATCATGATGATGATACTGAGGACGATACCATTCCAGCATGGTGAATTCTGGATTATGAAAACGACCGATTTCACCTTGGCGAAATGCCTTCGTAATTTGATAAATCGCACCGCTATTAGCGGCTAATAACCGTTTCATCGCATATTCTGGCGAGGTTTGCAGATAATAACGCTGCTCTTGTTCTTGCGGATGCGCTTGAAATAAAACGGGGATACTTTGAATAAACGGATCCGTGACCGACGTATGACACATGAGTGGCGTTTCCACTTCCATCACGCCGCGCGCAGCAAAAAAATCACGGATGGTTTTTAATACTTGCGCGCGGATACGCAGATGCTCGATAGTGGCAGACGGCTGCCAATCCCGCCCATCACCGTTATTCTTTCGCTCGAGAAACATACTCACCCGTACGCGTATCGACTTTGAGGAGTTCACCTTCCTGGACAAACAAGGGCACACGCACCACCGCACCGCTTTCCAACTTAGCTGGCTTACCACCGCCACCGGAGGTATCACCTTTCAAGCCAGGATCGGTTTCAACCACTTTCAAAATCACAAACATGGGAGGCACAACGAGAATAGGCTGGCCATTCCATAACGTCAGCTTACATTCCGCTTGCTCTTTCAGCCATTGCTTAGCATCAGCGACTTCCGCATCGTGTAAGGCATATTGCTCGTAAGTCTCTGCCGCCATAAAGTGCCAAGCCGTCCCATCGGTATAAAGAAATTGCGCATCTATTTCAACAACGTCTGCCGCCGGAATGCTATCACCGGATTTATAAGTACGCTCAATCACGCGGCCGTTTTTTAGGTTACGATAACGCAAGCGATTAAATGCCTGACCTTTGCCCGGCTTGACGAATTCGTTATCAACGACCACACAAGGATCGCCGTCAATCAACAGCTTCATTCCGCCGCGTATTTCATTTAAACCGTATTCAGACATGGGAAACTCCTCAAAATTTTGTCTATCATAACTATCGCAGCAATTTTTTCAACCCAACTTGTACAAAAAATAGAATAATCGCGACGATAAAAGCTAAATAGGCAAAATTGAGAAATGCATTTTGATAAATCGCTAATTTACCTGCGGTCGTCGTCACTGTTTCAGGCACGGCAGCCATTTTGGCAATCATGCCAGCGAGCAGCCCACCAAAACCGGTGGCAGCAAACCAAATTCCCATCATCATCCCAACCAATTGGCTGGGGGCAAGGAGGGTGACGGCAGAAAGACCAATGGGGGAAATTAATAATTCGCCGATGGTGAGAAAAAAATAAGCCAGGAACACCCATAGCGGGCTAATTAAGCCTTGGCTATTAGGAAATAAGGTGCTGGCACTCAGCACCACAAATCCCAAGCCTGCCATAAAAATACCGAGAACGAATTTGTTGATGGGCGAGGGGTTTTTTTGATACCGCCCGAGCACATTCCATGACCAAGCGAACAATGGGCCTAGGAGCAGGATGAAGACACTTTCAGAAGCGTAAAAAATGGTTGTCGTGAGTGGAATGCCGAATAAGGTTTTATCGACCAGTCGATCGACGAATAAATTGGCGGAAATGAATAATTGTAAAAATAACGCCCAGAAGATAATGGATGAAACAATTAAAGTATTAAGCACGAGTAGGCACTTTCGGTATTCTGGCGTTTGCTGCAAGGTAAGCACGACGAGGAAAACCAATAAGACAACACCAGCGATGGGTAATAACCAATTCGCTAATGATTCAATTCTGAGCAAAAAATTGAGTCCGATAATGACTAACAAGCAGTAAAGCGGTAGCTGGTAAGAGAAGGAGCGGCTGACAGGAGGGAGTTTTTGCGTATCTTTTATATAGCGTAAGCCGCTATAAAAAATCATCAGGCCAAGGATGATCCCCATGCTCGCCAAGCCAAATGTCACCTGCCAGCCAAAGGCATTGCGGATGTAGCCGGAAAAACCGGAGAGAATCGCCCCTAAATTGATGCCGATGTAGAACAAGGTGAAACCAGCATCGCGGCGGAATTCATCGTTCGCATATTGCGTGCCGAGTAAGCTGGAGATGTTGGGCTTGAACATGCCATTGCCGACGATGATGGTGCCAAGGGCAGGATAAATCAGCAATTGGGAGGAAGAAAAGGCGAGCAGGGCATAGCCGAGGATGAGGAAGAAACCGCCCCAGAAGACGGCCGTTTTAAAGCCTAATATTCTATCGGCTAGAAAGCCACCGATGAAAGGTGAGATATAGACTAAGCCAGCAAACACACCGGAAATAGTATCGCTCGCTTCGTCGGAGAAATTGAAATGCTTGGTCAAATAAAGAACGAGCAAGCCTTGGACGACGTAAAATCCGAATCGTTCCCACATTTCAGTGAAAAATAAAAAGGGTAAGGCTTTAGGATGGTGTTTTAGTAGAGCTTCCATCGGGGTCTCTCTTTAAGTTATATAGGCAACTATTATGGACTGGGGAAGATGGCATTGTCACGAGGAGGTCCCAGAACGTTTTCTTACATGAAAAATCAACAAGATTATTTGATTAAATCACTAAGCCGCCGTCTGCTTCACAATCCCACTCTGCTTCAATAACGCATCAATCGTCGGCTTGCGTCCGCGAAAGGCGATAAAGGAAGTCATCGGATCACGCACGCCGCCTATCTCTAAAATATTTTCCATAAAAGCACGACCGGTGTTGCGATCAAAAATACCTTTCTCTTCAAATTGTGCATACGCATCGGAAGATAATACTTCTGCCCATTTATAACTGTAATAACCCGCGGCGTAACTGCCCGCAAAAATATGCGAGAAGCTATTTTGAAACCGATTGAATTCAGGAACAGGAAAAACCGATGTCATGCGACGTATTTCATTCAGCAAAATCTCTGTCTGACCTGATTGTGCAGGGTTATATTCCAAATGCAAACGAAAATCGAATAAAGCAAATTCCAATTGTCTGACCATCTGCATCCCTGTTTGAAAATGTTTGGCCTCTAACATTTTTTGATACAACGTATCCGGCAAAGGCGTCCCTGTTTGATAATGAGCAGCAATCAATGAGAGTGATTCTTTTTCCCAACAATAATTCTCCATAAATTGACTCGGAAATTCGACTGCATCCCATGGCACACCATTAATGCCACCCACAGAAGGATAATTGACTTTGGTAAGCATGTGATGCAAACAATGCCCAAATTCGTGAAATAACGTGAGCACATCATCGTGCGTCAATAACGCCGTTTGATTATCCACTGGGGGCATAAAATTACACGTAAGAAACGCCACAGG
This sequence comes from Gammaproteobacteria bacterium, assembly GCA_004322325.1. Lineage (GTDB taxonomy): Bacteria > Pseudomonadota > Gammaproteobacteria > DSM-16500 > DSM-16500 > Aquicella. Next base: position 7,080 of record SCTP01000253.1, read on the forward strand.
ATATTGCAAGCCTTCACCATCAAGGCGCCGCGTACGGCACTCATCCATCCACGCACCATCACGCTTATGCGGACGCGCGTAAAGATCCGTATAAAAACCGCCGCGTAATTCGTTTTTATCATCGTAAATAGAAAAGAAACGAACATGCGGATGCCACACTTCAATAGCTTCTTCCGCGACAATTGTAATGCCATACAACTTATTCACAATGGTAAACATTCCTTTTAACACCGTATCAATCGGGAAATAAGGACGAAAATCTTCTTGCGTGAACTTAAATTTCGCTTCTTGTAATTTTTCTGAATAATAAGAAATATCCCACACGGCTAAATTATCCAGATGATCTTTTTTCGCTAACGCTTTGACTTCTTCATATTCTCCTTCCGCCATCAGCTTACTTTTCGCTAATAAATCATTTAAGAAATGTAAAACTTCATCCGGCGTCTTCGCCATTTTCGTCGCGAGGGAATAGTCTGCATAATTATTAAACCCTACTAACTGCGCGATTTCATGCCGAACGTTTAAAATATCTTCGATGATTTTCGTATTATCCCATTTTCCTGCATGCGGTCCTTGATCAGAAGCACGCGTGGCATACGCTTCATATAATTTTTTACGTAACTCCCGATTATGTAAAAACTTAATACCTGTTGAATAAGAAGGATAATCCAACGTCAAAACATAGCCCTCTAACTGACGTTGTTTGGCATTATCCATCGCGAGCTGAAGCGCTTGCGGCGGCAAACCGGCTAATTGTTCAGGATCGGTAATCTGCAACGTCCAGGCTTGCGTGGCATCTAATACGTTTTCAGAAAATTTCGTCATTAACTGACTCAATTGTTTTTGTAACGCCGCCATGCGTTCTTTTTTATCAGCGGATAAATGCACCCCCGATAATTTAAAATCGCGAATATCATTTTCAATAATCTTCTGTTGCGCCGAATTTAATTTGGCAAAATCAGCACTCGCTGCTAGCGAAGCAATCGCTTGAAATAGTTGCTCGTTTTGCGCCATTTCAGTGTGATAATCCGTCAGCAGTGGCAACGTTTGATTATATGCCTGGCGCAAAGCATCTGACTCCATCACACTGTGCAGATGGGCAACAGGTGACCATATTTTATTCAACTCATCCCCCATGTCTTCTAACGGTTGCATGAGGTTATCCCAGGTGTAAGGCCCAGAGTGAGATAGCAAGCCTTTCACCTTTTGACGGTGATTTTCGAGCAAATCACGTATTATTGACTCAATTTTGCTCGGGTCAATGTTAGTAAAATAGGGCAATAAGGCTTGATTAAATGGCAGATATGCCATGACCAACACTCCTTCTCTCTCATGTCATTTTTTATAGGTTGCTATTATAAGAATAACACTCCTCATCTGCATTAAGAATGCTATAATCTCGCGTCCAGGCTTATTTGGCTAATATTGATATGGATCCTATTGAAAATACTAAAACTTTCCAAGGTCTCATCGCGACCCTGCAAGCGTATTGGAGCGAGCAAGGTTGTATCATTATGCAACCACTTGATTTAGAAGTGGGCGCCGGCACCTTTCATACCGCGAGCTTCCTAGGTGCTATCGGCCCCGAGCCGTGGCGGGCCGCTTATGTCCAGCCTAGCCGTCGGCCGACGGATGGGCGTTATGGCGATAACCCGAACCGAGTCCAACGGCATCATCAGTTTCAAGTAGTGTTAAAGCCTTCGCCGGTGGATATTCAAGACTTATATCTAAAATCGCTTGAAAAAATAGGCGTCGATACCTTACTTGATGATATTCGCTTTGTGGAAGATAACTGGGAATCGCCTACCTTAGGCGCCTGGGGATTAGGATGGGAAGTGTGGCTGAATGGCATGGAAGTGACGCAATTTACCTATTTCCAGCAAGTCGGTGGGTTAGAATGTAAACCCGTGACCGGTGAAATCACGTATGGCTTAGAACGCTTAGCCATGGCACTGCAAGGTGTCGACAATATTTATGATTTAGTATGGCACAAAGGTCCACAAGGGATCGTGACGTATGGTGATGTATGTCATCAAACAGAAGTGGAAATGTCGAAATATAATTTTGAAATAGCGGATATTGAAACGTTGTTTAAGCATTTTCATTTTTACGAAAAAGAAAGTTTACGTTTGATTGAAGCGGGCTTGCCACTGCCTGCTTATGAAATGGTGATGAAAGCATCACACACGTTTAATTTACTGGATGCCAGACGCGCGATTTCAGTGACAGAGCGTCAGCATCATATTTTGAAAATACGCCGATTAGCAAAAGCCGTCGCAGAAAGTTATTATCAAGCGCGCGAAGCGTTGGGCTTTCCTTTGCTGCAAGGAAAATAAAATGAAACAAGATGACTTCCTCGTTGAGATTCACACAGAAGAATTACCGCCGAAAGCATTACGTAAATTAGGTGAAGCATTTTCTCAGCAGTTACAAGAACGATTACAAAAATCAGATTTAAGTTTTGCTGCGCTTCATTATTTTGCTACACCACGACGCTTGGCCGTCTTAGTAAAAGATTTAGTGGCCGCTCAGCCCGATCAAGTCATTGAACGCAAAGGGCCAGCGTTAACCGCTGCATTTGATGCAGAAGGTAAACCCACACCGGCGTGTGTAGGTTTTGCGCGTTCGTGCGGCGTAACGCCAGTCGAATTAATCACCTTAAAAAATGCGCAAGGTGAATGGGTAGGTTTGCAGCAAAAGGTAGCGGGAAAACCGATGCACGAATTAATGCCCACTCTTGTCGAACAAGCACTGGCTGCCTTGCCGATTCCTAAACGTATGCGCTGGAGTGAAGGTGAAACGCAATTTGTTCGTCCGGTGCATTCAGTGATCATGTTATACGGTGATCAGATTATCGATGCGACTATTTTAGGCTGCCGTACCAATCGTGTGACACGTGGTCATCGGTTTCTAGCGCCAGGTTGGATGACGATTCCAACCGCCGCGGCTTATGCTTCCTTGTTAGAAACAGAAGGAAAAGTGATTGTTGATTTTGCTAAACGACGGGAAGAAATCTTGCATCAAGCCAAGAAAAAATTAACCAATCAAGCCGAGATGGTCTATGATGATGAACTCTTGGACGAAGTCACCGGCTTAGTCGAATGGCCGACGGCCTTATATGGCAGTTTTGATGAAAAATTCTTGCAGCTGCCGCAAGAAGTATTAATTTCTGCGATGAGAGATCATCAACGCTATTTTCCGGTTAAAAACGCAACGTTAACGCCCCATTTTATTACCATTAGCAATATCGACAGCGTGGATCCTGCACGTGTCATTCATGGTAACGAGCGGGTATTGCGCGCACGTTTATCAGATGCAGCGTTCTTTTATGAAACAGATCAAAAAGAAAGTTTAGAGCAACGCACTGAACGTTTAAAAGGAATGGTGTACCAGGCTAAATTAGGCACACTGTACGATAAAGTAGAACGTTTGAGTAAGCTCATGGGCAATGACCGTGCTGGCTTATTAGCTAAATCCGATTTAACCACCAACATGGTGGGTGAATTTCCTGAATTACAAGGGATCATGGGAGGATATTATGCCCTACATGATGGCGAGCCTGCCGAGATTGCACAAGCCATTGCTGAACAATACCTGCCTCGTTTCGCCGGTGATAAATTACCGGCTAGCTCCCTCGGCCAACGATTAGCAATGATGGATCGTATCGATACGCTGGTGGGCGCATTCAGCATTAATCAAATTCCAACAGGTGATAAAGATCCTTATGGGTTACGCCGTGCGGCGTTAGGGGTGTTGCGCATCTTAATCGAAAAAGAAATCGATCTGGATCTGAACGAGCTTCTACACAAGGCTTTAGCTTTATATCACAGTGAAAACAAAGAAACCGTCGAGCAAGTGCTCAATTTTATGCAAGAACGGCTGCGCTCATGGTATCAAGAGCAAGGTATCACGGCGGATGTCTTTGCGGCTGTTGCAGCTGTTGGCATCACCAACCCGCTCGATGCACATAAACGCATCCAGGCCGTGCAAGCGTTCAAACAACTGAGCGCGGCGGAAGCGTTAAGTACGGCCAACAAACGTGTCAGCAATATTTTATCGAAATATGAAGGTAAACTAGACAGTCAAGCGATCAATCCTCAGCTTTTCGAAGAAGCGGCAGAAAAAGAATTAGCCAAGCAGTTGGAGGCAAAAAGTGAGGTGGTGACGCGCTTATCCCAAGCTGGTCAGTATGATGAAGTGTTACTAACATTAGCCGAACTACGGGAGCCAATCGATAACTTTTTCGACCATGTCATGGTCATGTCTGACGATAAAGCGCAACGAGAGAATCGGATCCTACTCTTGCACCAGTTACGGTCATTATTTTTACAGGTAGCGGATATCGCTTTATTGGTTATATACTAATTCCCATAGCATTCTCAGGGAGAACGATTCATGCAGGGAACACGACCACTACTGTTAGCTATCGCTGGACTGACGTCACTGTTTATTTCCATACCTGCTTTCGCTGTCATGTCGGCGCCTTATGGCTGGTATCTCGAAGCCAACGGCGGTTCGACGAACATGTCCAATACGAGCTATCCTGGCAATGTTAGTACTTCCGGCTTCGGCGGCAATGCGGATTTGGGGTATAAATTCATGCCTTATTTTGGCATAGAAATTGGTTATACACGCTATGCCAATACCATTATCAAAGAACCTAATAACAGTGCAACCGCGGCGAACGTAGAAAATTTCTCCTATGACCTGGCCGCTAAAGCCATTCTTCCCATTGCCACCTCGGGGTTTGAAGCATTTGCTAAGGGAGGCGTAGGGCGTACGAATGCAGATGTGAGTGTGAGCGATACGGCGTCAGCCAACGCTCTTGGTCTCTCTGATTCCAATCATAGTGCCACCGGCGCTTATATCGCCTTAGGCGGACAATGGTATTTTATGCAGGAACTCGCTTTTGTCGCGCAATGGGCGCGCGCGACAGGCGATAGTACAACGGGGACGATGGATCTTTATTCTTTGGGGTTATCTTTTATTATTGATTGAGGTGGATACAGTGACAAGTCAAGATCGTCACCGTAAAATGCCTTCAACCGATGAATCAACGCTGAAACGGGTGCTGTTTTAGCAAAAGATGAATTTAACTCGGTCGTCCATTCGCCCGTTTTGAGGTTAACGAGAACGAAATAGCTGGGGCCCATTACTTGTGTTACCCGCACTACCCGTGCCTTTGGATCGCGCACAACTTTGTATTGAGTCATCCACGGATAGTGCGCTAACAACCAATCGCCAGCCATCATCGCATATTGTCTGCCCGTCATGTACTCTTTTTCTCTTACAGGATTAACATAGATAGAACCATCTGGCTGGGCTTGAAAAAAGTCGATTGACACCTTCAACACCGGCGCCTTAGAAACATTATCTTGTTGCATATCAACTGTGGCATAACCGGATTCAAGGAAAAAATCACGCTGTGTTGGTTTTTGCAATGATACACCATCATGAAAACTAAGCGGTGGAAATTTTAATAACTCAAGTATCGTTGGCCCAATATCCATTAAAGTAGTAAAAAAAGTCACGCGATGCGGCGCCCCCACATTAATGCCATAACCCTTTATGGCGAGTACCGAATGCGTTTGTTTTAAGCTTAGAACATCGCCACCATAACCGTACGATGTATCCACACCATAATCACGCTTAAAATTAGCACCGTGCAATGGTGCATTATAATATCCAAAAGCAGACACCTGCTGCATATTTGCCGGATTACCGCGATACTTGGCCGCGCTAATAATTCTATCGCCGTGTAGCCCTAAGGTAATGCCGTGATCAGATAATAAGACGACGATACTATGATCGAGCAAATGATTCTGTTGTAAAATATTTAATAACTTTCCTAATTGATCATCTGCCCTCCTCACCGACTTCTTGCATAAATCAACACCATATTCTTGTGGATTTTCTCTCAGCCAATCATAAGACCAACCGCTGACATTCAAATGCATCGCAAGAAAAAGAGGTTGTCCATTACGCTGATGCAACCCTGCACGAATTAATTGTAAAAAACTATCAGGATCATAGGTAGCAGAAGAACCATGGTTGCCATAATTATAGGGAAAAAGCCATCGCCCTAAAGGAGTATTGATAAGAAGATTGGAAAGAGGGAAATCATTCAAATCACCAATGAGAAAATCATCCACTCCTGTTGATGGCCCCATGACATGATCAAAGCCAATATAGTGACCCATGTTGTTATATCGTCTGTCATCCGTTGCATAGAGGGTTTGATAACCTAATTTTTTCAAATGTCGCGGCAAGGTATCTGATAATAAAAGCTCCTTAGGATTGATCATGTTATCACGAATGCCGTTATGGATAGGATAAGAGGCTGTTAATATACTTGTCCAGGAGGGCGTGGTACGTGACATCGGCGTATAGGTATTGGCAAAGTAAATAGACGATTGAATAAATTTTTCGAAGTTTTTTCCCTTCACAAAATCAGGTCGCAAGGCATCAAAACCAATAAAAATAATATTAGGCTTATCAACCGTCCCCCCATTTAAAGGCACGGCTTGAAGTGTAGTACTATCCCATTTTAACAAAAAAAATAAAATTGTTGCTGATAATAAAATAATACCGATGCGTCTGCGTCGCAGTAGATAAATCAACGTCAAAAATAGGGCTAACAATAAGATAGTGGAAGACAGAGTGATAATAATTTTTAACGCTGTGTCTGTAAGATGCCCATCAAGCAACCATTCACGAATGGCTTGTGAAAATAAGGAATCAAGAAAGTAATAGCAATTAGCGGCAAGTATATCAATGACAGTGATTAGCCATAAAAAAATACCGAGTGAACGCACGGAGGATTTGTTTAGGGAAAATAATTCACCTATTGCTATCGTGACATACCAGAGAATACCAATGAATAAAACATACAGTATAAACTGGATCATAATCACTTCTACAATAGGCATGAAAATAACAGCATTATGCCAGATCACTCCGGGAAATTGACTATTAGCCAGTATTTCTATCATATGATTTGAAAAATAGACCGCCATCACCAATGAAACTTGCGCGAAAACGGCGAGGCTGGTTAAAGAAATTAATGTAGTCAATAAACTTGCTGGTCGTTTTAGCGGCATATGCTTTTCATCCTTTTATTGCATTGAAAAAAACGTCTTTAATCGATGGAGCAATATAGCAACAGGAGCGGTTGCCGCAAAAGATGAATTTAACTCTGTTGTCCATTCTCTCGTTTTAAGATTAACGAGGACGAAATAACGAGGAGCCATCTCTTGTTTAATGCGAAAAGTACTTCCTTCAAGCACCATCTTCAAATGAGACATGGGTGGATAATAAGCTAATAACCAATTACCCGATATCATCGCATATTGCTTACTCGCTATCATTTTCTTCTCATCTTCTTTTTTTAGAAAGATAGAACCATCCGGCTCGATTTGAAGAAAACCAATGACTTGTCTCAGCACCTCTTCTGTCGAAATCTTATCTTTCTGCATACCCTCCGTGCTATAACCAGATTCAATGAAAAAATCGCCTTGTACCGATTTTTGTGGTGATACGCCGTCATGAAAACGCAATGGTGGAAATTTTAATAACTCAAGTATCGTTGGCCCAATATCCATTAAAGAAGTAAAAAAAGTCACGCGGTGCGGCACCCCCACATCAATCCCGTAACCTTTTATAGCTAATACGGCATGCGTTTGTTTTAAGCTTAAGACATCACTCCCATAACCATATGATGTATCAACGCCATAATCCTGTTTAAAATTACTCGTGAACGCGGGTGCATTATAATATTTATAAATAGTGACCTGCTTCATTTTTTTGGGATCGCCGCGATACTTGGCCGCGCTAATAATTCTATCGCCAGGCTGACCCATGGTAATGCCATGATCAGATAACAAAACGACGATAGTATGGTTGAGTAAATGATTGTGTTGCAAAATATTCAATAACTTCCCCAGTTGATTATCCGCATCATTGATTGCTTGTTGATACAACTGAGGCGTGTAATCATGCGAGTTTTTTCTCAGCCAATTATAAGGCCAACCGCTGACATTCAAATGCATCGCAAGAAAAAGAGGTTGCCCATTACGCTGATGCAACCCCGCACGAATTAATTGTAAAAAACTATCAGGATCATAGGTGGCAGAAGAGCCATGATTGCCATAATTATAGGGAAAAAGCCATCGCCCTAAAGGAGTATTGATAAGAAGATTGGAAAGAGGGAAATCATTCAAATCACCAATGAGAAAATCATC
>SCTP01000034.1 GCA_004322325.1 Gammaproteobacteria bacterium
AAATAAACACTTCATGTAAAACGGAAAATGGTGTAAAATAGGCGGCAAATTTCCAGTAGAAATAGACAGTTATGGGCCATAAAACATTATTTATTTCTGATTTACATTTGGAAGAAAACTATCCTGACACAACTCAGCGCTTCTTGGCGTTATTAAAAAACTGTGATGCGTCTATTGATGCAATCTATATCCTAGGCGATTTATTCGAAGCTTGGATTGGTGATGATGACGATACGCCTTTTCATCGTGACATCATTCACGCACTTCGCGCGGTCACCCAAACAGGATTACCTATTTATTTCATGCGTGGCAATCGGGATTTTTTAATTGGGAAAAAATTTCTTCAAGCAACCGGATGCAAAATGTTACCGGATGAAGAAAAAATTAATCTTTATGGTACAGCTGTATTACTCATGCACGGTGATACGTTATGTACGCGTGATATTGCTTATCTTAAATGGCGAAAAAAATCTCGTCATCCTATTTTAAATACCTTGCTATTTTCCATGTGGCCATTAGCTTTTCGTCGCTGGTTTGCCAACAAAATGCGCGTGAAAAGTATGCTACATACGCAATCTGCTGCAAAAGAGATTATGGACGTCACTCAAGAAGAAGTAGAACGCGTGATGCAAAAACATCGTGTTTATTATCTCATTCATGGTCACACGCATCGTTTAGGTACGCATGAATTTACGCTCAATCAAACACAAGCCACGCGGATGGTATTGGGTGCGTGGCATCAACAAGGTAGTGTACTGGAATGGAATCAAGACGGTAAAAAACTATTCTTCAATATCTGATACGCTTTTTCATCCACTAATGGAATTAAATCTTGATAGATCGTCGCCAAATCTAAAAACGCCTCTAATGCAGCTAGATCATCATTAATCATGGTGGTGGCGGATTGATTTTCGAGTTCAAACAAACGTTGAGCTCTTTCATGCCGTAAAATATCATATTGCTGCAAAGCGCGAGGGATGCTATGAACATGATTTTGCAAACAATGTATTAATACGTACGCATCTTCAATCGCTTGATTTGCACCCTGCCCTAAAATGGGACCCAAAGCATGCGCTGCATCACCAATTAAAGTAATACGTGAAGTCGATCTAATCGCGTGTGGGGATAAAGTGTAAAGAGGTAAATGGAAACGTTGCGCGCTTGCAGGAGCAGAAATAATTCGTTGCACTTCTTCATTCCAATCAGCGCAAAGTGATTGCACTTGTGTGATGCCTGCTTCTTTAGGGGCAAGTTCTTTTTCAGGCATTTTAATCGGCAAATACCACATGAACCGATCACCGTGTATAGGCCAGGCGATACACATTTTACCCTTCCCTATCGCAACAAATACCTCATCTGATACTAAACTGGGCACATATTTTCGCTCAGCAATTCCGCCCCACCAACAATTATTCGTGTATTCTGTCACATGATCATGTACATACTTTCTAATCACTGAATAAATACCATCTGCTCCCACGACGACATCTGCACTTTCTTGGGTGCCATCAGAAAATAAAACCGTTGCTTGATGCGCATCATGTCGAACTTCAATACATTGTTTATTTAATTCTAAAATAGATTCTGCCAATTGATTGGCTAATAGTTGCTGAAAAAGACCCCGGTCAATAGGTAAAACTTCGCCGCCGATGAGAGAATAAAAAGAAGTATAATCCGCATTGAAAATTTGCTGCCCTTCAGTCCCCACCATTCTACATCCTTTTACTGATACGCGATAAGGCGTCAAGCAATCAGCTAATCCCAACTCGGTTAAATAACGAATGCCATGCGGCCACAAGAGAAGCCCACCACCAATGTGGCGTAATTTTTTTGCTTTATCATACAGCTTCACTTCAATTCCGGCGCGTTGACAGGCTAATGCTAACGTTAATCCTGCAATACCTGCACCGATAATAACCAACTTCATCCTATTCCCCTTGCATTTTTTGTATTATTTTAGAGGCTGCATTTTCACTGAAACGTTCGCTCGCTTCAATATATTCCATCACCGTATTCACTTGTTTCCATCGACCTTGACGCATAATCGCTGCCAACCCTGCCCCCATCCGGCTCGCGCTACTTGCTAATCCGCGACGCAAACTGTGGCTGCTTAACTGCGCTGCGCAAGGAAGATGACATTGTTTGGCGCGTTTCTTCAAAATGTGATTAACAGATAATGGCGTCAACGCCTGCTCTTCGAGCGTCCCGTTCGGAAAAATGCGTCGAAACAGGGGGCCTTGTTTAATACCGGATTGCTCCAACCAGTGTGTTAAGGCCTTGATGGGGCACAGACGACCTTTACCATAAGGAATGGCACAATATTGCCCTGTATGGGTTTGATCTGTTTTCGATTGCGGAATGAGAATCTCAACTCCCTCTTTTTCCCATTTAATATTTTCGTAATGAATCGCCACTAATTCACTGCGGCGAAACGCGCCAAAAAAGCCGGTTTGGAGTAAGGCATTATCTCGCCAGCTCGTTAAAGTATCCTCTCCCTCTAGAAATGACACGATGCGCAATAAATCTTCTGGCAATAACGGCCATGCTTTTTGTTTAGGTCGGCCGTGTACGCGGGTAATACCTGCCAACGTTTTACCAACAGCAGGATGAGAGGTAGGATCAGGAAATCCTTGGTAAGCATGCCAATTTTTAAGCGCTGTTAACCGTCTTGCCAAAGTACGAGGGTTTAAAACAGCCGCATACGCTTGTAAATAAAGAATGATGGATTCT
>SCTP01000254.1 GCA_004322325.1 Gammaproteobacteria bacterium
CAAAATACAAATTTTTGGTAAGGGTAATTTACTTTCTATTGTTGAAATCATCGATGCAGATAACGATAAGCTAAAAGCCTTAAAGTTAAAAACCTTACCACTATTTGAAAAAGCGATTACCTTTTATAAGGAAAAAAATTTTCCAGCAGCCACCGATTGTTTTCGTCAACTCTTAGCCATCAATCCTCACGATACCGTTGCGACTTATTTTCTAGGGGAAATAAACAATGGCGTCTGAGAAAAAATTACACGTATTAATCGTGGATGATAGCCGTGCTTTACGTGCGCCGCTGCGGCATGTGTTAGAAACGATCGGCTTTGTGGTGGAAGAAGCAGAAAGTGGTGAAGCAGCGCTTGAGTTTCTTTGCACCACTATTCCTGATGCCATTTTACTCGATGTGACCATGCCTGGCATGGGCGGTTTTGCCGCCTGCAAAAAAATACGCGCTGCTGAAACCACCAAATATCTTCCCGTGCTGATTATCACTAGCTTAGGAGACTTGGAATCGATCAACAAAGCATATCAAGCGGGCGCCACAGATTTTATTACCAAACCGATTAACTGGGATTTAATTGGCTACCGTATTCGCTATATGGTGCGGGCAAGCCGCGATTTTATCGAGTTACAAAAAACGAAAGAAGCCCTGGATCAGCTCAATCTGGAATTAGAACAGCGTGTAGAACAACGTACGCAAGAACTAGAAGCAGCAATAAAAAAATTGAAGATGACGCAGGTTAAGCTCGTTGAATCTGAAAAGCTCGCCTCACTCGGCGAGATGGTAGCGGGGATTGCGCATGAGGTTAACACACCGCTTGGTATCAGTGTGACCTCTATTTCTTTATTAAACGAAAAAGTAAATGAGCTAGCTGAATTATCTGCTGGTAACCAATTAAAACGCCCTCAGTTTGAAGCTTTTTTGGAAACGAGCAAAGAAGCCGTTCAACTACTGAATAATAATTTAAAACGCGCGGTGGAAATGATAAAAAGCTTTAAACAAGTTTCGGCTGATCAATTAAGCGAGCAATCACGGCGGTTTGATTTAAAGAGTTATTTAGAAGAAATTGTTTTTAATTTAAAACCTGCTATAAAAAAAACGCGACTTCAAACGAGCATTGATTGCCCAGAAAAATTAACTATCCATACTTATCCGGGTATTTTATTTCAACTCATGACTATTTTTATCATGAACTCCATCATTCATGGTTATGAACCTAATGAAGAAGGAACGCTATCTATCACGGTTGAACCAGCGGGCGACAATATCATCTTACGCTATCAAGATACCGGTAAAGGTATTCCGCCTGAAAATATCAAGAAAGTATTTGATCCCTTCTTTACCACGCGTCGTGGCTCCGGCAGTACTGGTCTTGGATTAAATATCGCTTATAGCCGTGTCACACAAACACTAGGCGGCTCTATCAAATGTGAAAGTACTGTCGGAAAAGGAGTGACCTTTACCATTATTTTCCCTAAAGAGTGTTCCGCTAAAGAGGCGGGCCATCATGAAAAATAATCAGCGCCTGCATTTACCTCCACTATCACCTAAAAATTTTCAGCAATTAGCAAAAGTAGCGCATGATTACGCTGGTATTGTTCTTGATAACAATAAACAACATTTTATTTACAACCGCTTATTTAAACGCCTACATAAGTTAAATTTATCTGATCTCGATACCTATTGCGCTTTAATTGCCACCGGGGATCGGCATGAGTTAGATGCGTTTATTAATGCTATCACAACAAAAGTGACCTACTTTTTTCGTGAAAAATTCCATTTTGATTATTTATCTGAGGTGATTTTACCTCATCTGATCAAAACTAAAAAAAATACTCATAAGATACGTATTTGGTCAGCCGGATGCGCGAGTGGGGAAGAAGCTTACTCCATTGCCATGGTTGTATACGACATGCTGCCGCAAAATCAATTATGGGATGTAAAAATTCTAGCAACAGATATTGATTCAGATAGTTTAGTCATTGCCAGGAAAGCCGTGTATGCTGCTTCTACCATTGAGCATTTAGACAGGGAGCAAAAAAAGCGTTGGTTTTTAAAAGGTAGCGCTCAAAATGAAGGAATGATCGCTGTACGTCCTGAGATTAAAAATCTCGTGCATTTTAAACACTTAAATTTAATCAACTCTTGGCCGATGCGTGGTACGTTTGATATTATCTTTTGCCGTAACGTGGCGATTTATTTAAGTAAAGAAACACAACAAACGCTTTTTAATAAGTTTAGAAATTATTTACCTATTGGTGCATTTCTCATTATTGGCCAAGCAGAAACATTATACCAATCTAGCGATTGTTACACCTTAATTAAGAACTCAATTTATCAACGATCACGCTGAACGAAGAACATAATTTTTCAATATCCACCAAAATAATATTACGTTTATCTATTAAACCAATTCCTTGGATATAATCGCTGTGGATAATGGTTGAAAATTCAGGGGTAGTTTTGACTTGATCCGCTGTTAATTTAATCACATCTATTACGCCATCCGTCACTATGCCTAATAACCGTTGTTTTTCTAAAGCCAGTGTAATCACTACCGTAAATTTATCATAGTCATGGTATGGCAAATGAAATAATATACGCATATCAATTAGAGGAATCACCGCCTCGCGCGTATTCATAAACCCTTTAATAAATTCAGGTGCATTAGCAATGATCACGGCTGTTTCATAGTGCTTAATTTCCTGAATCTTCAGCACATCAATGGCATATTCTTCATTTGCTAAGCGAAATACTAAAAACTCCCGATAATCCATTGTTTAAAACTCCTTCCACTCTTCGTCGGATTCTGAACGCGTACCTGGCTGCTTCTTACTTCTTTTTTCTTTCTCTTCCACATCGTACTTCGCTGTCAATTCTGCTAAAGACAATTCCTCCTGATCGGTTTGCGCTGGGGTTTCGTGATGGGATGTGAGCATTTTATCATCCCCTATTTTAAAAGCAGCGACTAACTCGATCATGTGCTGCGTTTGCTCTTCTAATACACGCGCTGTGGTAGCTTCTTTATTAGCTAAAGCTGCATTTTGTTGCGTAATACCATCCATTTGTGAAACAGCTTGGTTAACTTGCTCAATACCCGTACTTTGCTGCATGGAAGCAGAGGTAATTTCCATCATGATACCCGCCACTTTTTGAATGGCTTGTACAATCTCTTCCATACGTGCACCTGCTTCATCCACTTGCTTACTACCGTTTTCTATTTTATCTACTGAATCGACAATCAATTCTTTAATTTCTTTCGCCGCTGTTGCAGAACGTTGCGCAAGATTACGCACCTCGGTGGCCACCACAGCAAATCCGCGTCCTTGCTCACCTGCCCGTGCTGCTTCAACCGCTGCGTTTAAGGCTAAGATATTGGTTTGGAACGCAATACCATCAATCACGCTAATGATATCTGCTACTTTTCGTGAGCTTGCATTAATATTACCCATGGTCTGCACCACATTCTTAACAGCCGTACCCCCGTGATTCGCTATTTCGGTAGCGGTAATAGAATATTGGTTTGCTTGTTTAGCGCTTTCTGCATTTTGTTTAACGGTGGAGGTTAATTGCTCTAAGCTAGCCGAAGTTTCTTGTAATGAAGCGGCTTGATTTTCTGTCCGTTTCGCTAAATCAGCGCTTCCAGAAGAAATTTCTTTTGCAGCGACGTTAATGGTATTGGTCGAGGTTTTAATTTCTCTAATTAATTTTTGGCATACCATCATCAGTTCATTTAGCATCTCTGCCAAGCGTTTACTGTAGCCTTTTTTATTATCTAATTTCACACGCTTACTTAAATCACCTTGCACGGCAGACGTAACAACAAATTGCGTTTCTTTAATAAAACTAGAAAGCGTGTTTTGCATGATATTAAAGCTGTCTGCGATTCTATTCATTTCATCTTTTGTATCTAAAAATACTTTATTTTCCAAACTGCCATGCGCTAAATGATTGGAAGCAGCTACGAGCGTATTGATATTGCGCTTGATAGAAACATAAATTCCTAAAAATAAATAAATTAAAATAATCGTGCTAATGGTGGCGATAATCAGGTTAAAATAGAGGTTATTCATGTGCTTATCCACACGAATTTTAATGAGCGTATCGTTATCATCTAAAGCCATTTTGTAAAATTTAAAGCTTTCCTCTATTAATCTTCCGCCCGTTTTTATAAACTGCGACAAAAGTGCAGGATCAACTTTCGTAACAGCAGGCTGAACCAGGGAATCTTGAGCGGAAACGATTTGATTAGCTAACTGAGAAAAGCTGCTCGTGAGAGAAGTTAAGCCGTTAAGAGGCATGGTGTAATGGTTGCCAACACTAGAATTAGCAGCAAGAATCTTTTTCACATCACTCGCAATCACTGGCAGATAAACATCTTGTGCTGCTGATTTAGCAATAATAAACTCTGACCTACTTTCTTTATCTGTTTGCATAAGATTATAAGAAACCAAATCACGGATAATCGCGACTTGATTAATAAACGCGGGTAATTTCGTGGTAGTAATATCCATTATATAATATGTATCAATATCTGGATCCAAGGTGAGATTAGAGGTATCAGCTACATGCACAATAAGCGAAATAAGTTGATTAACATCATCACTTAACAAATCAAATTGATCTTTGGCCGAGCGTTGTACACCACCTTCCTTAGCTTTTGACCACTTTTGTTTGAACGCCGTCCAATTCTCTGTGGAATCAAGTTGTTCATTTAACCGTTGGTCTACGGCATTCATTTCATTTATTTCACTATCTATGGCATTAGCCAGATCCACTATCTGGTTTTTCACATCGACATTGCCACTTAAATAAACAACATTAAGATAACGAAAGTTCAACAAATCATTATAGATAGGCAGAAGCTTATGGATATATTCATTACCGTATAATTCTTTCCTACTAAAATCAGCATTCGATAAAGCTAATGTGGATAACTGATAAGTAAGAACAATTAAAGTAATAATTAATATAATGCCGATGAGCATAAATTTGCTCGCATATTTTAAGCGATTCATTAATACGATAACTGGCCTTAATATTATTTCCATATAAAACTCCCTGCCAAAGTTTAAATTTAAAAACTCATCCTATTCATGTCTAACACTGTAATCATTCGGTCCGCGATTGTCACCAATCCACTAACATATTTCCTTAATGCCGATGTCTCATGATTCGGCACGGCACCATATTCACCTTCTTTTAAGTAACAAGTATCAATGACAGAATCCACCATCACACTAATCATCGGATTTTGATGAGGATGAATTAATCTTAAAACAATCATCAACGATCCCACTGTCTGTTTTTGATTTTCAACAGCCACCAGCTCAAAACGGTGACTGAGGTCCATCACAGGTATAATTAAACCGCGCAAATTAATCACGCCTTTTATGTAAGACGGCGCACCTGGTAAAGGCGTGACACGGCTTAATTCGCCTATCTCAACTACACTTAACATATCCACCGCATATTCGCCATCGCCCACTTTGAAAATAAGCAATTGAGTATCTTGCATCAAGGGTTGGAGAGGGAGGTCGAGTGCTTTTTTGTCTTCTGTTGCAAAAATCTCGCCATGTCCATGTTCTTTTGCCACAATGCCATCAACATCAACAATCAAGGCCACACTTCCATCTCCCAAGACTGTTGCTGCAGAAATACCGACTATCTTTTGGTAATTTTCTTCCAAGCTTTTAATCACCGCTTGCTGTTGCCACAAAATATCATCCACCACGAGTCCAAATAAACGATCATTAATCGTGACAACAATTAAAAATTGCGTATCTAACGGTTTGGGATCACTCATCTCATGCGAAATAGTAAATAATTTATTGAGATGAATAATAGGTACATACACGCCGCGTAAAGAATAAAGCTCTGCGCCTTCCTCTAAATAATGAACACAATGGGGATCAATCTTGATGATATCAGCAATCGAAACAAGCGGAATCACATAAATTTGATTTCCCACACGGAATAATTGGCAATCCATGATGGCTAATGTAAGGGGTAATGTAATAGTAAACAATGTACCTGCATTAGGCGTGGATTTAATCGAAACATTTCCATGAAGTGAATAAATATTTTTATGCACCACATCTAGCCCCACACCACGTCCAGAAATTTCGGTTGCCACAGACTGTGTGGAAAATCCGGGATGAAAAATGATTTCGTGAGTTTGTTCTTCTGTTAATGATTGATCGTCTGTAATTAATTTTAACTCTTTTGCCTTAGTAATGATTTTTTCTTTATTGAGACCAGAACCATCATCTCTTACCATAATCACAATATTACCGCCTTCCTGATAAGCACTTAATTCGATTAAACCAACGGGTGATTTACCCATTTTCTCCCGAATTTCCGGTGTTTCAATACCATGATCAATTGCATTTCGAATTAAATGAACGAGAGGATCCATGATTTTTTCCATCATGGTTTTGTCTAATTCGGTTTGCTCCCCCATCACACGTAAATTTATTTCTTTGCCCATTTTTGCTGCTATATCACGCACAATACGATGCAGCCGGTTAAATGCAAAACTAATCGGCACCATGCGTATACGCATCACACTCTCTTGCAGTTCTCGGCAATTTTGATTTAGTCTCGTCAATACTTCGAAGATATTTTGTGAAAGATGCGAATCTAACCCCGCTGTTTTTTGCTCTAACATTAACTGGGTAATAACAAGCTCCCCAACAATATTGATCAATGCATCAATTTTATCTACTGAAACACGGATAGTACTCAATTCTTTTATTGCCGTTTTCTCTTGTTCTTTCTCTTGCTCTTTTTCGATGATGGCTTCTTTTTTAAGAATCGGGGTGATTTTTAATTCAAAATGATCGCTAATCCATTCAAATATTTCTTTAATAGTTGTTTCACTCGCCGTGCTATGACGTAACGTAAGATTCCATGCAAGATAACATTCTTCTGGATTCAATTGAAGAAAATCAGGTAATTGGCTTAAATCAGCTTCCACTTCTAATTCGCCCAATTCTTTTAATGCTCGAAATAAGCGATAGGGTTCACACCCAACGTGTAAAATATGCGGCGAAGGTCGAAAATAAATATGCCAGCCATTCTCCCTTGCTTTTTCCCCTATTTTTTCTTCTATTTTTTCTTCTATTTTCTCTTCTACTTTTTCTTCCACTTTATCCGGAGGATGACCTGACTCTAATAATTGATTTAATTTATTTTCTAACGCCAATGCTGGGGCAGGATCAATTGTGCGCTTATTTTTTAAATCGTCCACCATCTTACGAATGCAATCGTTCGATTGTAATAAAAACTCAATATCCACTTGCTGCAAAGCATAACTACCTGAACGCGCTCTATCTAATAATGTTTCTAACGAATGAGCAAAGTCACTCATGGTCACAAAACCAAATGCCGCGCTATTACCTTTGATAGTGTGAACCGTCCGAAATAAAAGATTTATCTTTTCTTGATCTTGCGAATGAATATCAAATTGTAATAATGCCTTCTCCATTTCAGCGAGTATTTCTAACGTCTCCTCAAAAAATGTATCGTGAAATTGGCTTAAGTCTAATGTCATAGCATCATCCTAATACTCGCTTAATCACTTTTAACAATTTTTCAGGATCAAAGGGTTTTTTCACCCACCCTGTCACTCCCGCTTCTTTACTCGCTTCTTTAAATTGCTTATTACTCTCCGTTGATACAATGATGATAGGGGTAAACGTATATTCAGGAAGCGTTCGTAGTATTTTTAGCAGGGTAATGCCATCCATTTCTGGCATATTATAATCTAACAAGATTAAATCAAATTTTCTTTCTTTGACTATTTCTAATGCTTTCGTTCCTCCTTCCGCTTCGCTGACATCGTAACCTTCCTTGGTTAAGGCCATCATAATCATTTTACGGATGGAAGGAGAATCATCCACTGTTAGTATTTTATCCATCTGAACTTACCCTAGCCTGATGACGTCAATTGCAATAATTTGTGTAATCCCAACAAACGTGCATTCTCTAACAAAGTAGGAGAAACGGATCCCCACTGGCAATGAAGACCTTGTTGCTGCGCTGCTCGCATGAAACAAACCAATAGCTGCAAAGGCGCCGTATCCACTTTTTCAAGTGCGCCGCCTTCAAAGGTAATGGTTTGGTATGAACTGGTTAAAAAATCTTTAAGTGTGACATAATAGGACTGAATTTGATCAATCTTTAAGGCGGTTCCACAGTCCAAAACTGTTTGGTCACCGCCGCTGACGCCTTTTGGCCGGCCATCCTTGTCCATTTTTCAGCTTCCTTGCATGACTATCTATCAGTATACAAGACTGCTGACAAGCGTGTCTTTAAAATTTCTTCATCGCATCAAAAAATTCGTCGTTTGTTTTGGTATCTTTCATCTTATCAATGAGAAATTCCACTGCACCTTCTTCCATCGGCTGCAAGAGCTTGCGG
>SCTP01000255.1 GCA_004322325.1 Gammaproteobacteria bacterium
TTTTAAAGTATTGAATAACTTATTGCAAAGCCAATTTGCAGGTGGCTTATTTCCTGTTAATCCAAAGCATAAAAATTTATTAGGCAAAACCTGTTATGCTTCTGTCACTGATATTCCTAGCGCTGTTGATCTTGCTGTTATTACGACGCCTGCTGCGACTGTTCCTGAGATTATTAAAGCATGTGGTGAAAAAAGCATACCGTTAGCGATTATCATTTCCGCTGGTTTCAGTGAAATGGGTGCGCAGGGGAAAGCATTAGAACAATCTATCCTTGACATCGCCAAACGTTACAACATTCATTTTATTGGCCCGAATTGTTTAGGTGTCATGCGGCCGCAAGCGAAATTAAATGCGACGTTTGATAATAATTACCCCTTACCTGGTAATGTCGCACTTGTTTCCCAATCCGGTGCGATTTGTGCGGCAATTTTAGACTGGGCATTAGAGAAAGAAATTGGTTTTTCTACTATTATTTCCATGGGCAATAGCATCGACCTCGATTTTGGCGATATCCTCGATTACCTCGCCATGGACCCGCTCACGAAAAGTATTTTGCTCTACATTGAAGGTATCCATTATCCGCGTCGTTTTATGCGCGGATTACGTGCCGCTTCACGCGTCAAACCGGTTATTGCGATCAAAGCAGGTCGTAATAGCACAGGCGTCCGGGCGGTGCATTCTCACACGGGGGCGCTAGTCGGTGATGATATGGTTTTTTCAGCTGCATTAAGACGAGCGGGCGCGGTGCGAGTTGAGCGTATCGAGCAATTATTTACAGCAGCCCAAGTGCTTTCAAGTTCTTATCGTGTCACAGGCAATCGTTTAACGATTATCACGAATGGCGGCGGCGCAGGGGTGATGGCAGCTGACCAAGCGACGGATTTGAATATTGCATTGCCGCAACCAGACGGAAACCAATTGGCTGAGCTCAACAAAATCTTGCCGCCGCAATGGTCTCATCAAAATCCTATCGACATTATCGGCGATGCAACCCCAGAGCGGTATCGCCGCGTGATTGAAACGTGCTTACAAGATGAGAATACAGATGGCTTATTAACGATTTTAGTACCGGTGGCCATGTCGCAGCCTGATCAAGTTGCGAAAGAAATCAGTACATTTGCCACGCAAACCAAGAAGCCAATGATTGCTTGCTGGATGGGTGAGAAACAAGTGAAAAACGCTTGGCAATTATTTGCTGATCATCATATCCCTTGTTACAGTACACCGGAAGTGGCAGTGGAAGCTTTTTCATATCTCGCTAATTACTATCAAAACCAGCAATTATTATTACAAGTACCGCCGCCTTTTATTGCCTCTTCGCGCTCAGATGTGAGCGGTGCGGAATTAATTATCAATGCCGCTTTATCTGAACAGCGCAAAGTGTTGACGATGATAGAATCAAAAGCAATTTTAAGTGCCTTCACTATTCCTGTTTCTCAAGCGATTGAAGCGCATAATGCGAATGAAGCATTGGTGATTGCTGAATCGCTGGGTTTTCCGGTGGCGATGAAAATCAGTTCACCGGACATTACACATAAGCAAGATGTCGATGGCGTACAATTGAATATCACTAGCGGGGAAGCAGTACGTGCAGCATTTAATCACATGCTAGAAAAAGTCAAAGAACGCAAGCCTGATGCGAAAGTTTCAGGGGTGACGATTGAACGTATGTATAAAAACCCTCATTTTCGTGAATTGATGATTGGTGTGGTACGCGATAAAGTATTTGGTCCGGTGATTAGCGTGGGGATGGGTGGTTCATTAGTGGAAGTAGTGCAAGACCGGGCAGTGGCATTGCCGCCGTTGAATGCTTTTCTGGCCGAGCAATTAATCGCAAGAACACGTGCACAAAAAATGTTGGGTGAATTTCGTGGTAAGCCAGCGGTGAATAAAGAAGCGTTAATCAATGTTTTGCTGCGTGTCTCTGATATGGTATGTGAATTGCCGCAAATTCAGGAAATGGATATCAATCCTTTATTGATTAATGAAAAAGAAGCCATCGTTGTGGATGCGCGTATTATTGTCGATTATGCTTCTTCTGCACGAATGGGTTATAGCCACATGGCGATTCATCCTTATCCGCATCATTTAATTGCCACTTGGCAAACAGTTGATGGTAAAACCGTGACGATTCGACCGATTCGTCCAGAAGATGCGAGAGCAGAGCAAGAATTTGTCGGGAATCTTTCACCTGCAGCGAAATATTTTCGTTTTATGCACGAGGTGAGTGAGCTGACGCCGGATATGTTAGTTCGGTTTACCCAAATTGATTATGAAAGTGAAATGGCTTTTGTGGCGGAGGTAGAGGAACAAGGGAAGGAAAAGATTATTGGTATCGCTCGATATTATACGCAAACGGATCAAACTTCTTGTGAATTTGCGCTTGCCGTGGCGGATGCTTGGCAAAATAAAGGGGTGGGTTCTCGGTTGATGCAGGCATTAATGGAGGCGGCGAAAACGAAATGTATCCGTACGTTATCAGGCCGTATCTTGGCAGAAAATACGGCCATGTTGGATTTGGTGAAGCATTTAGGGTTTGAAATTCACCCGGGGGAAGATAGTACGATGAAAATAGCGGTGATGGATTTAGTTTGATCTTTATACATATTATAATAGTATTACGGCTATAAATTGACCAGTTATTGCTCATTGAGGCGCGATGTAATATGATGAACAAAAAAATGTCAGCTACAAAAAAACACAATATGGTGCAGGTTAAAAACCCGAAAACAGACCGCTATGTGAAAATTGATCGTACAGCAGGCAGAATAGTGAGCTATAAGCCTACAAAAGGCCCTTACAAAAATGTTCCTGTAGCAAGAAAATCAAAATGATCCTCTACCAACCGGATGGTTCACCCAATG
This sequence comes from Gammaproteobacteria bacterium, assembly GCA_004322325.1. GTDB lineage: Bacteria > Pseudomonadota > Gammaproteobacteria > DSM-16500 > DSM-16500 > Aquicella. The sequence goes on from SCTP01000255.1 coordinate 2,866, forward strand.
TAATGCCTCTTAAAAGCAAGCCGCGTACTTGTTTTTTAATAACTCGATTAGGACACCCTATGCCTAGACAGGCAATAAAGATGAGAGAGTCTATTACTAAAATTTGTCGCCGGTATAATTACAAAGTCATTGACGCTGCAATAGAAGTGACTGGTCGAGATTTTTTATTAAAAATATGGAAATTAATTGCTTCAACTCCTATTTCTGTTGCTATAAATCATGAAGAATTTCCTCTCCCAACAATAATGAATATTTATTATGAATTGGGAATTGCTCGTACTATGGGTAAAGAGACGATGATAGTGAAATCTATTCAATCGATACATCCCAGCGACCTTATTAGAGATGAATATATAGAGTTCAATAAAAACTTTGACGCGGAATTTTCAAAGTTTCTCGATCATGTAAACGCGCAAGCAGAGCATTATGAGCTTATGGCGGAACAATTAGAAAATAATCCACTTTTATCGATAGACTATCTCAAGCGTGCTTATCTCATTACTGGTAATGTAAAGCTTAAAAAGAAAGCGATGGCTTTGTTAAAAAATGCTAAATTAAAGAAGCGAGCAAAAAATAGTGTGGAAATGTTGGCAGTTAGATTTTAATTTAGGAGATTCCTCGCTTTGCTCGGGATGACTTTGTACTTTTCAATGACAAAGTCATCCAGATTGCACCGTCACTTTCGTTTTCACCGACGATGAAATAAAGCAATTTTCATGCGCTTTTTTAAATAATCCCTCTAACACACTCGCATCCGGCTGTTTATTGTCATGAAAAACCACTGTCGGTTTCAATACGACTTCCGTCACCGCCATCTTACCTTCCGCATTCTTCGCCAATGTTCCTACTGCTTCTGCGCTATATTCATCAACCACCATCCCTTTCATCGCAGCCCAATAAAGAAACGTGAGCATGAAGCAGCTAGCGATGGAAGCCGTAAATAATTCTTCCGGATTGGGCAAGCTCGCATTCCCTACAAATTCAGGCGCGCTGCTAGCTTGAATGGAGGAGCCGCCATTAAAGCGGATGAGATGAGTGCGGTCATAAGACTTAACATTAAAAGGTGTTTCATTCCGCTTCCACTGGACATGGGAAATATATTGCATGATGGCATCCTTTAGTAACGATTTAATGAGATGAGTGTTAGGCACTATACGTGAAAATCCTACCGCAGATCAATCTAGAGGCGCCTTGCGGAAGCTTTTCACGATTTGATGGGTTTTTTGGTCGATAATTTCGCCGCTAAAGTTCTCAAATTTTCCCTGAGCTTTCGTCAACATCCAGTTATAAAGTTCGTCTACATCATTACCGCTTTCATGGGCTACTTCTTCATTATCGACGTACACTTTTGCTAGATAACGGAATGCCATAAACGCTCCCTCGGCCCTATTAACGAGCCGATAAAATCCATTATATAACTAAGCCGAGGTGAGAATATTATTCTATTAGAATGAAAAAGTTGGGATGGCTAAGGCGTTAATGGTCGCATGGTTTTTAAAAACTGCCGCATCAATATAGGATTCATGGCGATCACATTACCCGTCTTAAGGTAAGTTTCCCCACCGTCAAAATCACAGACCATGCCGCCTGCTTCTTTCACCAATAAAACGCCTGCTGCGATATCCCACAGATGCAAGCCCATTTCCCAGAAGCCGTCTAAGCGGCCGCAAGCGACATAGGCAAGGTCGAGTGTCGCAGCGCCGGCACGACGAATATCACCGCAAAGCGGGATGATGGCTTGGAGTAGGTTACCTGGCAGGGGGTTATCTTTATCCGTATGCCGATGAGCAAAACCCGTACCGAACAAGCATTCGGCTATCTGCTTGCGCTGGCTGACGCGGATACGTCGATCGTTTAACTGCGCTCCCTTGCCGCGGGTAGCAGTAAACAATTCCTGGTGAACCGGATCATAAATGACACCATGCTCAATCTTGCCTTTATGGGCTATCGCGATCGACACAGCAAAATGGGGAAAGCCGTGGATGAAATTACGTGTTCCATCGATGGGGTCGATAATCCATTGATAATCATCCCCTTTTTGCTCACCGCCTTCTTCGCCTAGTATGCCATGGGAGGGGTAAGCTTTACGGATGATGGAGATAATTTCTCGTTCGACACGCTGGTCGACTTCAGTGACAAAATCATTAGGACGTTTTTCACTCACTTTGACGGTATCTAACCGTAGCATCGCTCGAGTGATGAGAGTGCCAGCCGCACGGGCTGCTTCAATGGCAATATTGATCAGTGGATCACGCATAGTTTGTAAAGAGCTTTTTGTTATGGACGAAGATCAGCAATCATAAAACGAATGGGGACAGGATGCTAGGGATATTTTGATTAAAAATGTTAAGCTATCGTCCATTTTAAAGTGACTGAGATAACTATGCTTAACCATATTCGTATCGTCCTCGTCAACACCTCTCACCCCGGCAATATCGGCTCTGCTGCACGGGCGATGAAAACCATGGGGCTAACCGAACTTTACCTTGTCTCCCCCGAACAATTTCCGCACGATAAAGCCAATGAAATGGCCTCCGGCGCGACTGATATCTTAGATCAAGCCGTCATCGTCGAGACCTTAGACGAAGCCATCGCTGATTGCGGATTAGTGGTGGGGGCGAGCGCGCGTACGCGTACGATTCCTTGGCCACTATTCACTCCGCGTGAAATCGCCGAAAAAATCAAAGCCGAGCCGCCTCATCCGGTGGCTATTTTATTTGGCCGTGAGCAATCTGGTTTGACGAATGAAGAATTGCAACGCTGCCATTGGCATGTACAAATTCCAGCAAATCCAGCCTATAGCTCGCTTAACGTGGCGGCGGCTGTTCAAGTGATGGCCTATGAATTAAGAGTCGCGAGTTTAGACCAAACTACTTTTTCCGAAGAATGGGATTATCGTTTGGCAACGGCGGATGAAATGGAAAAATTCTTTGTTCATCTGCAAGAAGTATTAGTCGAATTAGATTTTCTGAAATTAAATGCACCACGCAAACTCATGACTCGTTTGCGACGTTTATTTTTTCGCGCCCGCCCGGATGTGATGGAAATGAATATATTGCGCGGGATACTCGGTGCTATTCAGAATAATAAAATTTGACCGATAGTTTATGCCAAGCCAATCGTTTGAGATGCTGTAAATAGCACCATGCAATTTTTGCGCTCAATTTACTCGCGCCATGTTTGCGTTGTGAAAAGCAGATTGGGATTTCGATAATTTTTTTGCAGCTGCATTTCACCATTATTTCTAAGCCAATTTTCCAGCCAATGGGTTCTAGGGGATAACCTGCCAACAGCGTCGTTTTACGGATGGCCAAAAAGCCGGATAACGGATCACTCACATGCGTTCTGAGTAACAAACGTGCGAGCTGGGTGGATAATTTTGAGATGAATTTGCGATAAATTGGCCATATTTCTTCCGTGCTACCACCTGGTGTATAACGTGACCCAATCACGATATCAGCATTGCCGATGGATAAAGCAGTGACCATCTCCGGAATTTTTTCAGGCGGATGACTTAAGTCCGCATCCATGACAATTAAAATAGGATATTGCGCTTGTTGAAATCCCTCTAATACCGCTTGGCTTAAACTTCTTTTCCCTTGCCTGACAATTAATTTTAACCAAGGATGATGATCGCGTAAGCTGTGTACGACTTCTATCGTTCCATCTTGACTGTTGTCATCGACTAATATCACTTCAAATGCAGATGAATTAAATGGAATGCAAGCAATGCGGTGAATTAATTCAGGAATATTTTTTGCTTCTCGGTAGGTGGGAATAATCAGAGAGAAATTAGTCATAAGCATATACCTGAAAAGAATCGATAGTAGTGAGATAAGAATAGTGCTGCCAAGCTTCGCGGAATTTTTCATCTTGGGAAAAATAACGGATGAAATCAAATCCAGGGCCGATGATAATAATGTTATGTTTATTTTTCGTTAAATCTTCTTCTAATACAGTCATCAGATAGGCTTTTTCTTTTTGAATAGTCGCGCTATCTTTTTGTTTAATCAATCCTCTTAACCACCAGAAGAAAGGATAGCGCCCGCTATAAGTGCTATGGGTGGCGTAAACGAGTGGGAAACAATCTTCTGTCGTGTGATAAGAAAAACAAAAAACAGAATGAGGGGTAGGAAGCGAATTAATGTAACTGATTAATTTTGGGGTGGGACCTTGAATTTTATAAGCCATACTATCGGCATACATTTCATAAACGATGTTGAAAGGGATAAACAAAATAAATAAGCTTGCGCTTACTAAAAATAAACGGCGAGTCATCAAGGCTTGTCCGAAACAAAGCGTCATGAGTAAGCAGCTTAGTGATAGGGCGGGTAAGACATGATAATACCATGCGGTTTGCGGAAGAAGAAAAGCAACAATCATCCCCAGTAAGGCGAGTAAAAAAATCATGCTTAAGGGGCGGTAACGGTCTTGCTGATAGCAAAAAAGGTAAACAAAAATGGCGAAGAAGCACAAACAAACCGTGGGAGTGGTTAGAAGCACCAGCCAGGGTTGGGCGGGGCCAATAAAATATAAATCAGAGATAAGTGGTAGTAAAATGTAAATATAATTGGGTTGAAAAATAAAAATAGAACCAAGATACAGGATTAAAACACAGGCAATCACCAGCGATTCAATTCTAATCCAGTTGCTGACGTATAATTCCACTAATCCTAATGTGACAAGAAAAAAAGGCTTTAATGCAAAACCACATCCTGCTAAAAAACCAATGAGGAAGGCGGTATGAGCAGGGAGGTTTTTCTTTTCTTTTAATAATACGCAAGATAATAAATAAGGCAGAATGAGAATCATTAATAAATGTTCTCGTTGCCCGAAATGATAAGCAGGAAGAAATAATAAAATAAATAACACCATGTACCGCAAGAGGGTAAACAAAAATTTATCTTGCGGCTGAATAATGCGTTTGAGTAACGTCATGCATAAATAGAAAGATAATAAAATGAGCACAGAAATATAGATTCTGACGGCGGTAATAATGCTGATACCCGTGAATTTTGCCAATAAGCAAGCGGGTGTATAAAGATACAGAATCATCGGGGGATTGGTTTCAAAAAAATCTTTTGTGTAAGTTCCACCCTCTAGAAATTGATTGGTGACATAGAGTAAATAACCGACATCGCCGGACAGCAGAAGATGAGTTTGTAAAAAATAAGCGAGAACAATCAAAAGGGCTGGCATAGCGATACCACTACCGATTTAATAAATACGACAATCTTGCCCTTCCTGGTAGGGAATGTCTAGTGTTACCATCAGAAACCCCGGGCTTGTCTGAGGAAAGTGAATGAAGCCGATTTATTTAGATTACGCAGCGACAACGCCAGTCGACCCGCGTGTGGCAAAGAAAATGGCGGACTGTTTGTTGTTAGAAGGCACGTTTGGCAATCCTGCCTCGTTGCATGTTTATGGTCAGGAAGCCAAAGCACAGGTCGACATCGCACGTGCTCATGTGGCGGCATTTATTGGCGCGGATCCAAGCGAAATCATTTGGACATCGGGGGCGACGGAGTCAAATAACCTGGCACTGAAAGGAGTGGCGCATCTTTATCAGCGCAAGGGTAAGCATATTGTGACGATGAAGACGGAGCACAAGGCGGTATTAGATCCTTGCCAGCATTTAGAAAAAGAAGGTTATACCGTCACTTATCTGGCACCTGAGCCGAGTGGTTTATTGGATTTAGATAAATTGCGTGCTGCTTTGCGTGAGGATACGGTGCTGGTGTCTATTATGCAGGTCAACAATGAAACAGGCATTGTGCAAGATATCGACGCCATTGCTCAGCTGACGGCGGCGCAGCACGTTCTTTTTCATGTGGATGCGGCGCAAAGTGCAGGTAAGATTTCCCTTGATGTGCGTCAAACGCCGATTGACTTATTATCCTTGTCAGCGCACAAGGTGTATGGGCCCAAAGGCATCGGTGCGTTATATCTGCGCAAAAAACCTCGCGTACGGGTGGAGCCGCTGATTCATGGCGGTGGTCATGAGCAGGGGATGCGCTCAGGTACATTGCCGACGCATCAAATTATCGGCATGGGGGAGGCATTTCATCTGGCGCAACAAGAGGGGCAGCGTGATGCAGAGCATATTCGCCGCTTACGCGATCATTTTCTGCAAGGGTTGCAGGCTATCAAAAATATTCATGTAAATGGCGATATTAACCATACCGTGCCGCATATTTTGAATGTACGTTTTGAAGGCATGATAGCTGATGCTGTGCTTGCGCAATTGCCTATGATGGCTGTTTCCACCGCTTCGGCGTGTCAGGGGAAAGGAACGGAGAGTTCGTATGTTTTGCGGGCGATGGGGTTGAGTGATGAGCAGGCGAAGAGTTCGGTGAGATTTTCATTTGGCCGCTTTACGACGTTGGCAGACATTGATCAGGTGGTGGGGGCGATCACTAAAACTATCTCTTCCTAAAACTAGGCGCAGTCTCCAGCGATTGTTTACTTTCCATGATATTCTGCAATTTATTTAACGGCTGAAGCATCTCAGTATGATGCGGGCTTAGTTTGCAATGATCCTGCAAAATATCGATTTCTTCTTTAATATGCTGAACACATTCCTCGCAATAATTTTCAATACGATTGGTAGAATCGATTAATTCATTTCTAATTTTTACCGCAGCGCTAAAAAATTTATCGATATCCATTCCTTCTTCTACCATTTTTTGCATATTTTTAATAGCGCTTAGCTTGGGATGAGGTAATTGGACGATTTTAAAAATATCATGCCCATACCGTTCTTTTGCATTTTCCATATAACGCCCCACGATAGCCGTGCTGAGAATGGAAACAACTGCATTTTCAGTGTTAACCTGTAGCTGACTGGCTGCTTGTTGTTGTGCTTGAATTTTATCTTCTATTGTCAGCACATAATCAGATTGCTTAGCACGTTCATCTAAAATTTTTTGTGTATCCTGTTCCCAGCATTCTTTCAAAGCAGGCGATCGATTAATCAAGTCTAGTGAATGAATAACACGCTGTTCAGCTAATTCTCTAGCCGTTTCTTCATCTAAAGCTAATGAAATTACTGTCACCACATTCCCGTTTTTATCTTTTAACGTTATGCCCTCTTGCAGTTTTAGCGTTTTTTGACTCATGTGATCGTTAATTTCACTAATGAATTCTTTCTGCGCTCCATGCCATTGCTGTTTATTTTGTTGGATGGTTTCTTGTAAATACGTTTCAGTTTGTTTGATTTGATCAACGTAGTACACCAGCTTCGTAAAATGTAGCGCTATTTTTGCCTCCATCTTCGTACTAGTTTGATTCGTTTGCGTTGTGCTATCTGTTTTTTGTTGCTGCTGAAGATAATGAATGAGTCGCTGTTCTTGTGTTTTTTGCAGCCGATGAATTTCTTCGCTCAGCATTTCCTTTGCTTCTAACGCACGTTTTTGCTCACTCTCTATTTTATTCCAAATGATTTCGTTTTCTTCTATGGCATAAAAGGTGGCCAAAGTGGCAAGAGCAGCATCGCGTTGTTTGGCAAGCGGGCTGTTAGGGTCGTTTAGCATTTGTTCGATGGTGACTGCCTTTTGTAATATCATAATCGCTCCCGAATGGATCAAATTTAACGTTGACGTTTTTAGAAGGGCCACTGGCGAAAGGATCGTAATTGATTGGTGCTTGAGCTGATTTTACTTTAGGAGTTTTAGGGGTTTTTTTGAAAAGTGGATGGACATAATGAGCCAAACTAGCGAGTTTAGTTTTTAATTTTAAGGGAACACGCTCTGGATCATTTCCATTGTTTTTAATCAGAACATTAATGCATTGATCTTTTAATGAAGAGGACTGAGCGGGCATCGTTTTGGTGATGTCATTGATGCCTAAGAAATCGAGAAACTTGGTTTCAAATTCTGTACTTTCTCTATTTGCTCCATCACAGTGATAATCATTGTCCATCGTAGGAAATGTATGAACTGATATTTTTCCGAAATAATTTACATATAAGACACGTACATCCAATTCATGAGTATTTTCATTTTTAAAGGATACAATAAATGTATCTTTGCTTTCGCCAAAAGTTGTAATTCGCGCAAAATGTTTCTTTTCTTTTTCTATCGCTAAAAGATTATAGATAGTATTAATTTGTAGTTCCGATAACATGATATCACTCTCGTTTTGAATAAATAATGGCTATTATTTGTTATTATGCCATAAATTTGATTTAAGTCGAGCTTGGCGGCAAAAAAGCGACCCCGATTTGAATAGGTGGTAAGTGACCAGAATCTCGATGCCAGGCAAATTTCACGATAGTAGGAGCAGTAAGCCCTTGAAATTTATTTTTAATTTCTTCCGGTAACGTCTCATTATTCGAAATATTCCATACAAAAACCGCCCCCTTTTCTTCCATCTCTTTTATATTAATCCAAGGCGCCTTGGTTAAATTCCACTCACTAAACACTGCCGGATGGTCTGCTGAATAAAACTCAATATTCCCTCCCACCCAACGCGGCCCTGCGACATACGCTAGCGGAGTATGGTAAGTATCATGCCATGTCTGCGTAACAGCCTTAGCAATTTCACGGCCTGGAAAATTAGCGCTGGAAGGATCGGACGAATCAATCAAAGAATAACTATAACCCGCCAACAGCGCCCCCATCAGCACAAACACAGTCGCGATAAAACGATAAAGCTTAGCTGCTGTGATGTGCGGACGTAGATAAGTGAGCAATATCATGCCCCACAGTGAAAGCAACGGCATCCCCCAGCCAGCACGTAGTTTGATGCCAGATAAGAAAGATAGTAATAGCGTTAATAAAAATGGTCCTAAGCCGACATAAAACAAAAAGGCTTGATCAAATGGAGCCAGCGTTGGCACAGAAGCTTTATCTCTTTTGCCAATCAATAAAACCCCCGCCAGCGCTAACATAGGAAGCAGTACTTGCAATTGCTCTAGGCTGAATTGAAAAGGGAAAAAGACATGGTTTAACCAAGTCGGTTCGCTCGCTGTCCGCTGCATCATGTATCTCACAGTGACGAAATCATGAAAAAATAACCAAATCGTATGCGGCAAGATAATGACTAAAAATACCATCAAGCCTAAATAAGGCGGTAGGGTACGAAGCATTTTCCGGTTTGCGGGGTAGCAGACTAAAAATAGAAACATCGCCGCCAGTAAAGCAAATGTATAATATTTAGCCATCACACCCAAGCCAGCAAAAAGGCCGGTTAACACCCAAGGCCATCGGGTTGTCGTCCGCAAAGCTTGGTAGAAAAAGTAAATCGTTAACGCCCACAGGCTGAGTTCAAGCGTGTTATCGTTAAAATCAATGGCGTGAAAGTTGTAATATTGCATGCCTTCCAGCAGCATGACGGAAATAAGCGCATAAACCGGTGATAACATCTGGTTAGCCAGGCGAAAAACCGCCCAAAAGCAAGCCGCGACGGATAATTGGCTGAAAAGATACATCACCCACCCTGATTGCGGGCTAAAATAAACCGCGAGAGCGCTTAGCCAGCCATTCAAAAAAGGATTCTTATCATAACCCCACTCTAATTGATGCCCCCACATCGCCCCTTCGATGGAATCCATCGGCAGGTTATAGCGTACAAATGCGGGAACGAACGTCCAGGCAATCAAGTGCACGAGGATGAAAATCGATAACCATCGTTCGGCACGAAAGTGTTTGATGAAAGTGTCTTGCATTGTAAATTGTTCAATTACTAAACGAATGGGCAATTAAACAATAAGCGCTCATAAAAGGCAATGAAAATTAGGGATATAATAGTTCTATTACGTCATCAAAAGGAGATCGCCATGCCAGTCAAAAAACTAAAAGAATTTCTGGATAGCCACCAGGTTAAATACGTCTCCTTAGTCCATTCACCCGCCTTTACCTCACAAGAAATTGCCGCCGCAGCGCATATCTCGGGCAAGCAATTGGCGAAAACCGTGATTGTGAAAACCGGTGGTAAATTTGCCATGGTGGTGGTGCCAGCGAATGATCAAGTCAATTTTGCCAAATTGCGGGAAGCGGTTGGAGCGGGGGCGGTAGATTTGGCGTCCGAATCGGAATTCAAAGATAAATTTCCAGGCTGTGAAGTGGGTGCGATGCCACCGTTTGGTAATTTGTATGATATGCCAGTTTATATCTCCAGTCAGCTCACGCAGCAAGATCATATTTTGTTTAATGCCGGATCCCATTCCGAATTGATGCAAGTGGCTTTTAATGATTTTGAACGGTTAGTGAAGCCAAAAGTGATGGCATCGTGAAACACGAAAACTATTTTGATCATGATGCCGATATCGGTATTATTGGCCACGGTGAAAGTCTCGAAAGCTGTTTTGCGGATGCAGCGCGTGTGATGTTTTCATTGATGACAGATTTATCCCACGTTCATCTAATCCAAATTATTACCTTTGAATTTGAAGAAGCAGAGGTGGAATTGGCATTTGTCACGTGGTTGAATCTTCTGATTGCAAAAGCGCAAGAACATCATCTTATTTTTGGCGATTTTCGTTTGAAACGAGAAGGGACGCATTGGCATGCGACCGTCTCAGGCGAAAAATGGCGAGAAGGATTGGAGCGAGGGATTGAAGTGAAAGGAGCGACCTTGACCATGCTGTCGGTGAAGAAAGTAGATCATTTATGGGAAGCAAAATGTATTGTGGATGTTTGAGATGAAGATGACAGATATAAAAGAAATCGCTCCTTATCGGTGGTCTGTTAGCGGACAGCCGATCGAGCTGTATGGTAGTCACGCCTTAATCGAAGCGATAGATGAGAAAGTCCGTGAGCAAATTGCGAATGTTGCTACGCTTCCTGGTCTCGTTGGACGTGCGATGACGATGCCGGATGCGCATTGGGGATATGGTTTTCCCATCGGCGGAGTCGCTGCCTTT
>SCTP01000256.1 GCA_004322325.1 Gammaproteobacteria bacterium
CACGCTCGATGACATCTTTGGTCATATTCGCTTCCATCGCTTTATCTAACGCTGCACGCAAACGTGGATTATTACTCGCTTCTCCACCACCTAATTTCGCTGCGATAGTGATTTCACGAATCAGTTTGGTATAAAGCTTACCGCGTTTGGCATCCACCACCGCTTTGTGACGCTTGATATTTGCCCACTTACTATGCCCAGCCATAAGATCATCCTATTCTTTTGTTTTTACCACACGAATACCTAACTCAATTAATTGCTCCGGCTCAACGGTTGATGGCGCATCCATTAATGGACAGCTCGCTGTTTGGGTCTTGGGAAACGCAATCACATCGCGGATCGAAGACGCACCTGTCATCAACATGACTAATCGATCTAAGCCAAAGGCAATCCCACCATGCGGAGGACAACCTAACTTCATTGCTGTCAGCAGATGGCCGAATTTTTCTTCCGCTTCTTCATCGCTAATATTCAGTAGACGGAAAACAGCCTTTTGCATGTCCGATGAGTTAATACGCACCGAACCACCACCAATTTCACTGCCATTTAATACCATATCGTAAGCACGCGCTAACACCTGCAGAGGATCATGCTGCAAGAATTCTTCGACTGTCTCTGCTTTCGGCGAGGTAAACGGATGATGGCACGCGAAAATACGGCCTTCGCCCTTTTCAAACATGGGGAAATCAACGACCCATAAAATACGCCATCCTGCTTCGACTAAACCACGATCTTGCCCAACTTTTAAGCGCAAGGCGCCGAGGGCTTCATTAACGGTGGTAGCTTTATCTGCACCAAAGAAAATAATATCACCCACTTTGGCTTGCGTTCGTTCCAGTACTTGGTTAACGACTGTCTCTGGCAAGAATTTCAAAATAGGCGATTGCAGCCCCTCTTTGCCTTCTGCATTGATCTTGATATACGCCAAACCGCGGGCGCCAAAAATGCTGACATACTGGGTGTAATCATCAATTTCTTTCCGACTCAATGCCGCACCGCCCGGCACACGTAACGCTGCAACGCGGCTGTTTGGATCATTGGCAGCCTCCGCAAAAACTTTGAAATCCACGCCCCGCATTAAATCAGCGATATCGACCAGTTCTAAAGGAATACGCAGATCAGGTTTATCTGAGCCAAAACGACGCATGGCTTCGGCATACGGCATGCGTGGAAAGGGATTCGGTAATTCCACGTCTACTATTTCTTTAAATAAACCCCGAATCATTTCTTCCATGATGGCTTGAATTTCATGCTCATTCAAAAACGAGGTTTCAATATCTAATTGTGTGAATTCAGGTTGACGATCCGCACGTAAATCTTCATCGCGGAAACAACGGACGATTTGGTAATAACGATCCATCCCCGCCATCATCAGTAATTGCTTAAATTGCTGCGGTGATTGCGGCAAAGCAAAAAAATGGCCCGGACGTGTACGACTGGGGACGAGATAATCGCGCGCGCCTTCAGGCGTGGCACGCGTCAGGACAGGCGTTTCCACATCGATAAAACCATGGGTATCTAAATAATGACGCAAGTAATGCGCAATCTTCGCGCGCGTCTTTAAACGACTCAACATTTCAGGCCGGCGAATATCGAGGTAACGATAGTGTAAGCGGGTTTCTTCGCCAATTTCATGATACGTATCATCAATCGGAAACGGTAACGGTTCAGAACGATTTAAAATCGTGAGCTCGCTCGCCGCGATTTCGATATCGCCATTATGCAGATTAGGATTGGTGGTCCCGGCTGGTCGATGTCTCACTTTACCCACCACTTGTACGACAAACTCACTGCGTACCGATTCCGCATTGGCAAAAGCAAGTTGCTGCTCAGGCGCAATCACCACTTGCACTAACCCTTCGCGGTCACGTAAATCGATAAAAATCACACCGCCATGATCGCGACGACGATGAACCCACCCCGCTAATTTGACTTCTTGATCCAATAAATCAGCCGTTGCTTGGCCGCAATAATGACTACGCATGAAAATTTTTTACTCCGTGAAAATAAACGTTAGAATAATTTTTTATTGTTGAAGGGCTGCATCACCCCCAGTGAGATCACAAATTTTAGCGCTTGATCCACACTCATATCTAATTCGATCACTTTGCTTTTAGGCGCCATCATCAAAAAACCGGAGGTCGGGTTGGGTGTGGTGGGAATGAAATAACTCACCATCGGCTCACCTTCTTTCAAAGCATCTTCAACTGATTTAATCGTCTCACCGGTCTGGAAAGCAATGCTGTAAACGCCAGGCGATGGGAATTCTACTAATAATACCTTCCGAAAAGATTGCCCGCCTGGTGTAAACAACGTTTGCGTGACTTGTTTCACCCCGAGGTAGATGGTTCTCACCAAGGGAATACGCGACATGAGCGCATCACCCATATCCACCAAACGCTGACCGATAAAATTCGCGGCGATGACCCCTGTCACAAAAATAACCAGCAAAGTAATCAGCACGCCGATGCCAGGGATGTGGAAACCGAGTATCACGTCGGGCTGGAAGCGCGGCGGGAGTAGAAGTAATGATTTACTTAAAAGATCGACGAGGAATGAAATCACTAGCAACGTCACCCAAATGGGTAACCAGACCAATAGTCCCGAGATGAAGCATTTACGTAAATAAGCAATCATGAAGAACCCACCGGTTTATCATTAGACGTGTCACTGCCTTCATTGGCAGCTTTACCTTTACCTTTATAATCAGTCGCATACCAACCGGCACCTTTTAACTGAAAGCCAGCGGCTGAAACCAGCTTTTCTAACGCCGCCTGATGACATTCAGGACATTCGGTTAGCGGTTGATCAGAAAATTTTTGCAACGCTTCAAACTGATGATGACAAGCCTTGCATTGGTATTCATAGATTGGCATAAGCACCCTATCATATTAAAATGAACCACAATAAAAACCGTCCCATAGTATAAGGATCACGCATGGAAAAATCCATTCTCATCACTGGCTGTTCCACAGGCATCGGGTTGTGCGCCGCAATCCTCTTAAAACAGCGTGGTTATCGGGTCTTTGCGAGTGCACGGAAAGCAGCGGATGTGGAAAAATTACGAGCGCAAGGGTTTGAAAGTATTTTGCTGGATGTGAATGATTCAACCTCCATTCAACAGGCAGTTGAGCAGATTTTGGCCTTAACGGGTGGAAAGTTAGACGCACTTTTTAATAACGCGGGTTATTTGCAAGCAGGTGCGGTCGAAGATTTAACACGGGAGATGGATAGGGCGCAATTTGAGACGAATGTATTTGGGGCCATGGAGCTGACCCGTCGGGTGCTACCCGTGATGCGCAAACAGGGATATGGGCGGATTATTCAGAATAGCTCGATTCTAGGGATCATCACGCTGCCTTATTATGGGGCTTACAACGCCTCTAAATTTGCTCTGGAAGGATATAGTCATACCTTACGGCAAGAATTACGCGGCACTGGTATTCATGTTTCCATCATCAATCCAGGGCCGATTTATAGCAATTTGCGTCAGAATGCTCATCAGCATTACCAACAGACCCTCGCTAAGCAGCCTAGTGCGCATGAAACCGTGTACAAAAAGATGGAGCAATCGTACTTTAAGCCGAAAAAAAACTTTATTACCCAGCAACCGGATGCCGTCGTTAAGAAATTGATTCATGCGCTAGAAAGTGCGCACCCGCGAGCACATTATTATGTTGGTTTTCCGACACAATTGCTTGCGATGTTAAGAAGACTGCTACCAGATGGAGCATTAGATGGCGTGCTGGCTAAGATTGGGTTTAAACCGAAATAAATAAAAAAGCGTATTAAAATTAAAAAATTAGCTTTGTTTAAAAAATATATTATTTATATTATAATGAGAATATACAAACCAATAAAAAAACGAGGTTTCCATTATGTTTAGATCAAAAAAAGAAGAATTAGCGGCTTTACTTTCTCAATCACAAGAACACCTCGATCTAAGCAAGATGCACCTAGAGTCTAATGATTTAAAAGCAGTTGCTGCCTATATTAAACACAACAGAGAAAGGCTGATATCAATAGATTTGAGGGAAAATAATATTGATACTTTTCCTGAAGAATTCTTAACAGCTGTTGCTGAATCAGATATAACCACATTAAATGTTGAAGGTAATACTTATGATGTCTTAAGGTCGGCCAAACATGAAAAGTCAAGTAAATTTGATGCAACTAGCACGCATACAGTGATTGTTACTAATGAGACCGAACACCTATCAAGTCAAGAAGTAAATAAAATATATTATCTTGTTCAAACAAATAAAAAGAAAAAATTATTTAGTGAAGCAATCAATAAGGAACCAGTTGATTTAGCTGAATTAACTGAGCAAATAAATACGCTACAGGAGCAAAAAATAATTAATGATAAACAAAAAAAGATAGTAGCTAACTTGCTAGAAGAAGGCAAAAAGCTTTGGGAAAAAACTTATCCGAATTATTTAACGGTTTTAAAAAAGCGGTGGGTGGAGTTAGAGCAAAACAAACATTTGAGCTCAGAGGAAAAAGCCGAGCAAATCCTTACAGATGTAAATAAATTAACCAAAATCTTACTATCAGCAAATCAAGACCTTCCACTAGAATTAATTGAAAAGAAAAAGCACCAAATTACTATTTTAATGCCAAAAATAAAAGTAGAAAGTGAAAAAATAGAACATGAATTTGATCAACTTCGCGAGGGAATAGATGACCAAAATTTTGATGGCACTTTTACGAAAATGATCGCTTTAAGAGAGAAAATAATTCGTAATGGCAGAACGTATGGTGCAGAATTCTTCTCCCCTGAAGCAATAGATGACCTGATGCAAAAAGCATTGGATAAGCACGGTATCCATTTACAAAAAAAGCGAACAAGTATAATCACGTCGATTAAAGAATTTAAACAGGCTAAAGAAGCTTCTTCGAAAAAAGAGATATTAACAAAGCTGGAATCTTTTGAAAGAGAATGTCAAAATTATTTAATCTTTCAACGAAACGTTAACTCACCTGCATCACTTGTTACCGTAGACTCTATCAAAATCGATCCTAGTTCTTTACAGCAAGATTTTGCAGATGAAGTCAAGAAATACTCAGATGAAGTCCGTCGTTTTTTGAACGAAAAACACCCAACAGAACAAAGAAATGCGGCTGAAAATTTATTGCACTTATTAAAGAAAGAAAATTTAACGCCTGATGAACTACACATCGCTGTACTTAATATACTTATTTCAAACAATCATGTTCCGCTTGCTGAAAGTTTGGCAAACGTGCTTTGCCACCCGGGAATACCGCAAAAAGTATATCAAGCGGCACGGTCGTTACAATCTCAACTTAATGCCAGCCTAAAAGAGAAGGGGTCATTAAAGGGTGAAAAAACTAGGAATCCTTATTATATTTTGTTAAATGAATCTCAATTGGTAGAAAACATAATAAACAAAACGATACCCGCTCATGATGCATTTGCATTACTTAAACAGGGTCGATTCGATACTTATCCGGAGCAAAAAATGAGAGTGCTTCGTATAGTCGTAGAAGAACGAGCTAAAGACAAATCGTCACAA
>SCTP01000257.1 GCA_004322325.1 Gammaproteobacteria bacterium
GGCCGAATGGAAATATAGTCGAATGCCAGTTTTTCATAAATTTTCTTTTGCTTAAAATCTTGAAACCATATCGCAAAACTTTCTTGCAGCGATTTTTCCATCATGTTCTCTGCAATAAAAGATCCATATTGTGTAACACTGCCTTCGACATTAATAAAACCCTTGATAGATGATTGAAGGCTGGACTCGCAAAGTAGCGTCGCATGAATACTTCCCATCGAATGCGCTATCAAAATCAAATCAGAAAATGGCAGATTAAATGCTTTCTGCAAATGATTGATGTGAAGTTGCAAGCCTTCAATTTGATGTTGAAAGCGATAATCATCCGAACCTGAACTTTTACCATGACCCAGCAAATCAGGAATGAGAATATTGTAATGATCAGCCAATTTTGATGTGAGATACGAAAGGCTATGAATATGCGCATCACCCAAACCATGAATAAACATCAACGTAGGCCGCGAAGGCTTCAATTCAGAATATGCCATAAAGTAGCATTCATTGTTCGAATGAAAATAAGATTCATGCGGCATCTTGGACTCCTTAACCCATTCCAATTGGGATATTTATAAAACCATGCGGGGACCCAGCGAATTGATCGCTTAACAGAAGAAAGTAAAAAATTCAAAACTCGTTATTTTTTAAAATAGCGCCCATTAAGTAAACTCATTGTAGATGTAGTTTAAACGCAACTTTTACCGCACAACATAATCAAAGGCATTCGCCATAAAACCAACATACAGCAAGACAACACCCAGCATTAACCCAAACAAACTAAATAAAAAAGGTATCTGTTCTAAACGTCGCGACATAAACGCCTTCCAGTGCCTCACGAATATAACCCGATATATTCCAGCTAACAGCATAGAAGCACCTACCACCGTCACCACTAAGGCCCAACCAAGATCAAAACTTTCAGCAAACAATAACGATAAAGTCCCAAAAATAACCGGAAGCACGCCTCCCATAATATAGCCAGTTTCTGTTTTCACCATGCTTTTTGCCATTTCGCGCGCGTCTTCAAGATTGAACAAAATACCTAGGGATAAAACGATAGAAACGATGCCAAACCAACGAGCGAATACTAAGTAAGTCATACACTTCATCCCTGTTTGTTAAAATATGTTTCCCACGGCTATGTAAAATCATAACACTAGATTATAATGTTGGAAAGCAATGGACCCTTCAGGATCTTATTATGATTGTAAAGATACGAAGTGCTCTTACGTCAGGCTCCCTCGACGGCATCATCAAGCCATTAGCCAAGACCCTGCTAATGTTAACCGCTTGTTTGCTTCTACTCAGCTTAACAGGTTGTAAAGAACACTGGACAGGCCTCCTCAATCCCAAAGGTGTGATTGCTTATGAAGAGCGTAAGCTATTCTTTGACACCTTAGCTCTCATGTTAATTGTCGTCTTACCTGTGATCGTCATGAGCTTTACTTTTGTCTATCACTATCAAATATCTCCTCATATTAGAGACTATAAACCTCATTGGGGCCATAGTTATTTCTTAGAATCACTTTGGTGGGGCATTCCATGTGCCATTATCGTCGTGCTTGCCATTCTCACTTGGAAAAAAACCCATGAATTAGACCCTTATCATAGAATTGCCGGTCATGACCAACCTCCCATGCTCATTCAAGTGATTGCGTTGCCCTGGAAATGGCTCTTCATTTATCCCGAACAAAATATCGCAACAATCAACTACCTAGCTCTTCCCGTCGGACAGCAAGTGGAATATTGGATGACGACAGATAACGTTCCCATGAGTGCATTCTTTGTTCCTCAATTAGGCAGTCAAATTTATGCGATGGCAGGCATGCGAACTCGCTTACATTTATTAGCTAATCAAGTAGGTAATTATGAAGGACTAAATACTCAATTTAATGGTGATGGATTTTCTGATATGCATTTTACAGTGCAAGTGATGGAACTACAGCAATTACAACAATGGGTTACACAAGTAAAAAAATCATCTACCCACTTAACAGATACGACTTATCATCAATTGCTAAACCCATCAATAGGAGATAAACCTCAATTTTTCTCAGGGGTGGAGAAAGATTTATTTAATAATGTCATCACCACTTACATGAATACATTTGGAAATAATCATCCCCGAACAGCTGATATGAGGAATAGCAATGCTTAAGCAATTATTATTTGGTAATCTAACATTAGACGCTATCCCCTTACATACTCCTATCATTTTAGGTGCTGATTTATTCATGGCACTTGCACTCTTGGTCGTATTAGCTTTAATTACTGTTTATCGCAAATGGCCTTATGTTTGGCATGAATGGATTACTTCTGTCGATCATAAAAAAATCGGTATCATGTATTTGTTGCTTTCTTTCGTCATGCTACTACGTGGCTTTTCCGATGCAATTTTAATGCGCTCGCAACAAGCCATTGCTGCTGGCGGCTCCGCTGGTTTTTTACCGCCTGAACATTACGATCAAATTTTTTCGGCTCATGGCGTGATTATGATTTTCTTTGTTGCCATGCCGATGATGTTTGCTTTATTAAACATCGCCATCCCTTTACAAATTGGCGCACGCGATGTGGCTTATCCTTATTTAAACTCCTTAAGTTTTTGGCTAACATTTGTGGGTGCGATGTTATGTAATGTTTCACTCGCGATTGGCAGTTTTTCAGCAACAGGTTGGCTTGCCTATCCACCTTTATCCGAATTGTATTATAGCCCTGGCGTCGGCGTTGATTATTATATTTGGTCGTTGCAAATATCAGGCATTGGCACTTTGCTAGCAGGCATTAATTTTATCGCGACCATTATCAAAATGCGCTGCAAAGGCATGACTTTAATGAATATGCCAATATTCGTATGGTCTTCTTTATGTGCGATGATTTTAGTCGTACTCGCTTTTCCTGTATTAACTGTCACGCTTGCTTTGTTAACATTAGACCGCATGTTAGGCATGCATTTCTTTACTGATTTTGCTGGCGGCAATAACATGATGTATATCAATTTGATCTGGGTATGGGGCCACCCTGAAGTTTACATCTTAATTTTGCCTGCATTTGGTGTTTTTTCAGAAGTCGTTGCCACATTCAGTCAAAAGAAATTATTTGGCTATACCACCATGGTATGGGCCCTTGCTGTTATCACGTTTTTATCTTTTGTTGTATGGCTACATCATTTCTTCACCATGGGAGCAGGAGCAGACGTCAATGCATTTTTTGGTATTGCAACCATGATTATTGCGATTCCAACCGGAGTAAAAGTATTTAATTGGCTATTCACCATGTATAAAGGTCGCATCATTCTGGCAACCCCCATGCTCTGGGTCACCGCTTTCTTTACAACTTTTGCTATTGGTGGCATGACAGGGGTAATGTTAGCGGTACCGCCTGTCGATTTTCAATTACACAATAGCTTATTCCTGGTTGCGCATTTTCATAATGTCATCATTGGCGGCGTATTATTTGGTTATTTTGCTGGCGTGATTTACTGGTTTCCTAAAGCATTCGGATTTTGTTTAGATGAAACGTTAGGTAAATGGTCATTTATTTTCTGGGTCGTGGGTTTTTATGTTGCCTTTATGCCATTGTATATACTAGGGCTAAATGGTTTTATGCGACGAGTCAATCATTACGCCAATACTCTCTATCAACCTTACCTCATCGTTGCTGCACTGGGTGCTGCATTTATTTTCATCGGTATCATCCTCCAACTCTTACAGATTTACGTCAGCATAAAAAATCGTCATGCTTTGCGTGATCATACAGGCGATCCGTGGAATGGCCGCACCTTGGAATGGTCTGTTGCCTCTCCTGCCCCCCTCTATAATTTCGCCCGCTTACCCACTGTGAGTGTGCTTGATCAATTCTGGGTAGATAAGATGCACCATACAGCAGAAGGACGTATCCATCCAAAAGATATGCATTACCATCCCATTCACATGCCGAAAAATACACCCGCTGGTTTTATGATGGCGATATTTTTGGGCATCACTGGCTTTGCATTAGTTTGGCACATGTGGATTCCCAGCATTATCGGTTTTTTGGGAACAATCATCACCATGATTGCTAAAACTTTTTCGACTGATACTGAATATTTTATCGATGCTGAGACAGTGAAAAAAACGGAATTAGATCACCTCAAGGAGATGGCTGAATGCACAGTGAAATAAGTGATTCAACGGATGTGTTTGGATTTTGGATCTACATCATGACAGATTGCATTTTATTTGGCTGTTTATTTGCTACTTTTTTAGTATTGAATGACACCAGCTCTCCTGGGCCCCAGTTAAAAAATTATTTGAATCTCTATACCGTATTAATTGAAACTTTTTTCTTATTAGCTTCTAACTTTACGTTTTGTTTAGCGATGTTAAATATATATCAAAACAAACTCATCCATGTTCAAACCTGGCTGGCTATTACTTTTTTACTCGGCCTTAGTTTTATCGTACTTGAAGTCAAAGAATTTATAGAATTTGCCAATCAAGGTTTTAGATGGGATATAAGTGGCCAAGCCTC
>SCTP01000035.1 GCA_004322325.1 Gammaproteobacteria bacterium
ATAAAATAGCAGATATCCCTAATAAAATCATACGATGACGTATCAAACGCACCCCCGCCAATAATATCGCTATCAATAAGAGAGTGGAGGATATCGCAATAATGATAATTAACGCGGCGTCTGGCAGGCGAATGAATTGTGAAAATAATGAATCAGGAAAGCGATAGCTATTAACAGCAAATATGTCGATAGCAGCCATCATCCACAAAAAAATACCGAGTAAGCGCAGGGATGATTGACGTAGAAAGAATAAGTTACCTATCGCTTGAGTGAGATACCAGAGAATAGCGATGAGTAAAACATAGAGCACCAGTTGAATGACAATGACTTGTATAATGGGTAGCAAAATAGCAGGATAATACCAGGTTATTGCGAAAATAGAGCTGCTAGTCAGTGTATCAATTAATCCATTAGCAAGATAATTGGCGGCTATGAATGAAACTTGTCCTAAAATAGCAAGACCGGTTAAGAAAATTAATAAAGTCAGTAAACTAGCGGGTCGTCCTTTCGCCATGCATCTTGTATCCATTGACTAATGTCTTTCACTTCTTCCGTACAAACTGAATGTGGCATGGGGTAACTGTGCCACGACACAGAATAACCCATTTGCTTTAGTGCCGCATACGTCGCTTTTCCTAACGCGTAGGGTACGACAACATCCTCTGTACCGTGGGCGGCAAAAATAGGAAGTTGGTGATTAGCAGCAGACGCTCTCTCGAAAACCTTGTTTGCCAGTGGCAAACATCCCGAGAGGGCGATTACCCCGCCTAACGCTTGAGGATAGCAAAGGCCAGTGGTGAGGGCAATCATGGCACCTTGCGAAAAACCAGCGAGAACAATGTGCTTCGGCGCAATACCACGAGAAATTTCCTTTTCAATCAACAGATTAATCGAATTAACCGACTTAGCGATACCCTCTTCATCGATATTTTCATGGATAGCGGTGGCTGGTATATCAAACCAAGCGCGCATTTTGTAACCATTATTGACAGTAACAGGCATAATAGGTGCATGAGGAAAAATGAAACGAATGCCTAACATAGAAGGTAATTGCAGCTCTGGCACGATAGAAACAAAGTCTGCCCCATCCGCCCCAAGACCATGCAACCAAATAATAGACCGCTGCGGCACTGCGGCAGGAGGTTCGATTTCAATAGTGGGCAAATACTCTTCTGTCATTTGCATTGCTGTCAATATTTTCTGCTATACTGGGAGTAGGAATGCCATAGTACTAGTTGCTTTTAACATTGTAAATCAACCGTTAAACTATCTGGGAGCAGGCTAATATGAAAAAACCATTTAAATCAACGCTTGGTGTAACATTACTCGAAGTCATGTTGGTACTTGCCATTGCCGCAATGATCGTCGTGATGTCTGTACGTTACTACCAATCCGCCAATCAAAATTCTCAGGCAAATACCTTTGTTGAACAAATTGGAGCCATTACCGCTGGCGTGGAAAATTTGACACAAGGAACTGGTGATTATACTAACAAAGCTTCGCTCGCTACACTTACCAATTTCGTACCAGCTAACATGTTGACACAAGTACCATGGGGTGGTGGCGCAACATACGCAGCAACCGCTTCAGGGTATACATTTACAGCGGCTACTGCTGCAAGTGCCAACTTATGCGCTTTGTTCACTCAGAAGCTGGTGTCAGACAACCATTACACTGTTACCTGTTCAGTAGTGACTTATAGTGGCAACAAGTAGTAATGGAGCAATAACGTCTGTCTGCCAATCCTCCCTCTGGCAAGCGTGCCGGAGGGACTTATTTGTTGTAGGACCCTACAAACTTTATTAGAGCTTTTGCTTTAATAAAATTAATGCTAGACTTGCCCACTTGTTTAACTCTAGGAGTGGGCAACGATGAATATAAGAAAATCCAGTCAATCCATACTTGGCGTTACGTTGTTAGAAATCATGTTAGTACTTGCCATTGCATCCTTAATTATTGTTATGTCTGTCCGTTACTATCAAAGCGCTAATCAGAACAGTCAGGCTAATACCTTTGTATCACAAGTCGGCGCCATTACCGCTGCATTAGAAAATTTGACGCAAGGTACGGGCAGTTATAATTCCGTCACCGCAGACCAGCTTCAAGCCCTCTTGCCAGCCAACACACTCACTGGCACGCCCTGGGGTGGCACCGCCTCATTCCAATCGACAGACACCGGTTATAAGTTAACAGTAACAACTGCAAAGGGCACTGCCGGTTCCCCGATGGGCGGAACAGGCTTGTGCGGCTTGATATCAGCTAAGCTATTGCAAGATTCTCATTATACGTTTACCTGCTCGGTGGTGACTTATACCGCTAACGTTTAATCTCCTTACATTACCTAGTGAATTGCCTAGTTTTGAGGCTATTCGCTAGGTCAAGTGCCAATCTCAGCCATTGATTTGAATAAAAAAAGCTCTATACTTAATAGAAGGCAGGTATAGGGAAGGCAAAATATGCAAGACTTTGGCAAGTCAACACTTGGCGTCAGCCTGTTAGAAACCATGCTAGTTTTAGCTATTGCAACCTTGGTGATCGTATCCACCGCCCGTTACTATCAATCCGCTATTCAAAACACCCAAGCAACTCAGTTCACGAAACAAATGTACGGTTTTACCGCTGCGGTGGAAACTTTAACGCAAGGAAAAGGCAATTACGCTAGTCTAACATTGGCTCAAATCACGGCCATATTACCAGCCAATGCAATGAGTCTACCTTGGGGCGGAGCCCCTGCAATAGGCACGAATACAACAGGTTATGCCGTTACCCTTAGCGCGCCCTATCCTGCTGTTGGCACCTGCAACTTGATAACACAACGATTAACTACAGACAAACACTATACGGTGACAGGCACTTGTCAGCAGTTTGTCTACAATGCGAATATCTAAACGTCTAACCACCAGATGACACCTGATGCCGCATTGTCGGCATCATTAACCAATCGCAACGCAATAATTGTCCTGTCTCATTCAACTGCAAAAACAGCTGAGTGGGGCGATTTTTATCATCCTTCTGACTCATCATCGCTTGCTCAATGACAAAGTAAAGCTGTCTCAACACCTTGTCCGTATCCGCCGCCTCTTGCGTTAATACCTCATTCGCAAGATAACGAACCACCTCCGGTGCATAACCCAATTCTACGCTATAACGCGAATCCAACATTTTGCCTAAAAGTTTTAACTTCAGTCGAATAATTTTTTCAACCGCCATTTTCGTTAATGGCAGAAAGGGGATCATCGGAATTTGTTGGCACAGTGAGGAAGGAAAACGCGCTATCATTTCAGGCATGATGACATCCACCAATTCTTGCGGCGAATAATCCTGTTTGATCGAGGTCGATTCTTGCTTTAATTCGTTCATAATAAGCTGCATGAAATTTACTTCTTCTCGTTCTTGCTGAGGAGAAAATAAAGTCGTTACTTCAGCTAAACGATTGGCACCTACAGCTGTGCTTAATAAGAAAATAGCTTGACGAAAATCATACCATCGACCATGTTCATCCTGTAATACACCGACACTCATGATTTCTTGCAATTCCTCTATTATCGCAGTCGGTGCTTGTTCCATTTTTTCAACTAAGAAAATAGCGTAAGGCATTTGCTGAATAATTTCTTTGAGCTTAAAACGCTG
>SCTP01000258.1 GCA_004322325.1 Gammaproteobacteria bacterium
TAAATATACTTTTAAAGCAAAAACCACCGTGTCATTACGCGTGTATTGATAATCGGAAAGATAATTCTTTAACTTTTCCTCAATTTCTGCCATCGGGTAATTGGCTAACATCATCATGGAAATAATGGCTACAGCAGCATATTGATAATAAGGTAGGTTACCTGATTCAAAATTTAATTGAGAGGCTTTGTTAAGGTAAACAAGACATTCTCTGTAACTCATTTTCCAAGGGAATACACGCATGCCTAATAAATAAATCGTACCTAATTGAGAAGGATTATACCGTTCACATAATTTAATGGAAACTTGAATGAGTTCATAAGCATTCTCGACATTGCCGCGGATAAATTCAATCAGCGCATAATGCAAATAACATTGTGCAGAACCGGGATGATTGCCATAAGATAAAGAATAATGAATAGCACGCATACTGACACAAGCGATGCGATAATAATTTCCTGGATTGGCAACAAGCGAATAAGTCGCCATATTTTCTAATAACTCCATGATCATGATTTTTTCCGGATCTTGCATGATAGGGAGTTTTAATAAATCACTTGGTTTTTTTCCTTTTAATAGCCATTTTGTTTTAATTAATTCCCAGACCACAACAAATTTACTCGATGAATGGGGCAGCTTTATTCCTAATAAACGCAGGCCCTCTTCAACAATATTAGCTGCTTCTGTATATTTAGATTGAACCGTATAGGCTAAGGCACGATTCTGAACAATTTTCACTTTTTCTAAGACGGTTTTTGCTTTGTCCAACAGAGCATTAAATTGCATGTCAGCTTGCTCAAATGAACCAGAGAGGTAAAGGCAGTTAGCCAAGTTAAGTGTGTCATAAAATACCAGATCATGATGCTCTTTCCAAGCTTTATCGCCCAATAGTTGTAGCGCGGCTTGTAGATAAGAGACAGCAACATCATACGCAATGGAAAATTTGGCTTTATAAGCCGCTTTGCTGAATAATTCAGCAATTTTTAATTTCTCTTCTGGTTTTTTAATTAAATTTAAACAAATACTAAAATGGTGGACGACGTTAAACAAAAGCGATTCATTACCGCCGCTATACTCAGCGAGTAATAAATAACCTAATTTGAAGTGAATTTCTTTGCGTTTCTCTTCTGAGATTAATGAGTAGAGCGCTTGTTGAACACGATCATGAGAAAAGCGATAGACGATTTTCATGCTATTCGTCATAATATTGGCATCGTCTAAAGATAATTTGTAATTTGTGCTGACTGGAATAATCCATTTTTCTTCTAACGCAATCCACAATAGTCGCGTCATAGTTTCAGCAGGTTGCGTCTGTAAAGCGATGAGAGTAGCTAATGAAAATTGATTACCGATGCAGGCAGCTATTTTTAACGCTTCTTGTGTTGCTTCCGGTAAGCGACTAATTTCATTAATGACTAAATCAGCGACATTATCGGCGATAGGAAGATTTTTTAACGATGCAATATCCCATACCCATTGACCTTGCGTTGTGTCATAGGTTAATTGGTGATTTTTATAGAGTGATGTTAAAAATAAATTAACAAAATAAGGATTACCAGCCGTTTTTTCCATAATGAGTTTTGCCAGCTCATCAATATGCTCTTCTGTATTTAATGTTTCATTGAGTAATTGCATCACATTTTTTTGTGTTAATGGTTTTAAGGTAATCGTTCTTAGTGAAATATTTGCTTTTTCGAGTTGTGTTTTCATTTCAAAAATAGGATGCGTGGTCGCAATTTCTTTATTTCGATACGTGCATAAGAGGAAAAAGTAATTTACTTCAGTATCTTGCAAGAGTTGCGTCAATAAATTAAATGAACCTGTATCTGCCCATTGCATGTCATCTAGGAAAAGCACCAGAGGATGGTCTTTTCTGGAAAAGGTACGAACAAAATCAAAAAAGACTAATTCAAATCGTGTCCGTGCTTCGGTGGGTGGTAATTCGACGATGGGTAATTGTTTGCCGATTAATTTCTCTACTTCTGGAATAACATTAATAATCACTTGGCCATTCGGGCTAATAGCTTTATTTAGCTGGTCACGCCAGTAATTCACGCGTTGCTTGCTTTCAGTTAATATTTGTTGGATTAAATTGCGGAAGGCTTGAATTAAGCCATCATAAGGAAGATCTTTTTGATATTGCTCATATTTTCCCGTAATAAAGTAACCACGTTGACGAATGATGGGTTTTTGTATTTCATTAATCAAAGATGATTTTCCAATGCCAGATTGGCCTTCCACAAATAATACTTCTCGTGCTCCTCGATTAATTTTTTCAAATACTTCTAAGAGCTGATAGGCTTCTTTTTCGCGACCAAATAATTTTTGTGGAATATGAAACATACCTGCACGATCTTGTACTCCTAAGGTGAAGGCAGGAATGGTATGATCTTTTTCCCATGCGGTTAAACAAATTTGTAAATCTTTTTTTACTCCTTCCGCTGTATTGTAACGATCTTCCGCTGACTTAGCTAACAGCTTAAGGATAATTTTCGATACCATCTCGGGGATGTCAGCAATAATGTCATGCGGCGGTACGGGTTGTTTAGCAATATGATACGAAACCCATTCGATGGCGTCATTCGCTTCAAAAGGTAAGCGGCCTACAAGCATTTCATAAAAAGTAATCCCTAACGAGTAAAGATCTGTGCGACGATCAATCGAGCGATTCATGCGTGTCGTTTGTTCAGGAGAAATATACGGGAGGGTACCTTCTAATACTTCAGGATTTACTGCCACTTGTTCTTCTTCTGATAATTGAGTAGCAATGCTGAGATCAATGAGTTTAATTTGTTTGCCATCTTTCGTAATTAAAATATTATCAGGGTTAATGTCTTTATGAATAATATGTGTTTCATGTAATTGATCGAGTGCAGCGGCGAGTTGAATGGCTATTTGCAAAAAATCTTCTATCGATAATTTATGAGTAAATAAAAATTCTCTTAACGTGCAGCTGTTCGGAATATCTTCCAATACAATGGCATAATGATGTTGCTGCTTTTCAAATCCTTCGGTTCGAACGATATCGGTGATAGTGAGGTCTTTTAAGAGATTGTATTCGTATATCAAACGAGCGATATCAGCAGGATCAGGATATTCTTCTTTGAGCATTTTTAAAATCACCGAGCGGCCATCCATCTCACGTATGGCACGATAGACCACAATGCTTTCACCTACGTAGAGTTGTTCTAATTGATTGTATCCAATCAAATTATCCATGAAAATGAAGGCCTCTTTTTGTTTTCTCTTAAATTTATTACTACCTATCTATAAAGTATAATGGAGAATACGCTAAGCTAGGTGGAGGCACAGGAGAATTAATCATGCCTATCCCTGACGCATTTGATCTTTGGCTCTTGCAATATGGTAGTATCGCTTTGTTTATACTACTTTTCTTAGGCGTGCTGGTGTTACCTCTCCCGCAAAATGCGCTGGTGTTGTTAGCAGGTGTCTTCATTGCTCAAGGCAAGCTGATGATTTTACCCGCTTTTCTGGCTATTTTCGTCGCTGTAATCTTGGCGCTGACGCTTACTTATTGGATTGGCAGAACAGCTGGCAGTTTTTTATTAGAAAAATACGGGTTTTATTTAGGGGTAACGTTGGCACGTTTGCAGCGAGTTCATCGGTGGTATGAGCGGGCAGGTAAATGGACGCTCTTCTTTGGCTATTATCTTCCCATCGTACGCCGGCTCATGGGATATGCAGCGGGGATGGGGCAATTATCGTTTCAGCAATTTGCTTTATTTGCCTATACAGGTGCCTTCTTCTGGACATTGCTTCTTCTTGCCATTGGTTATGGTATTGGACATCAGTTATAATTCTTTACTTTCCTTAGGAGAAAAAAATATATGTATGGAAAAAAAATAATCATTAGCTTGTTCGGATTAATAGCAGCCTGCGGTATTCAAACAACTTATGCTAATCAAATGATCACCGTTCCCATCAATTTAGTCGCAGCGACGGGCGTTGGTCAAAATATTGGTACAGTGACATTAGAAAATTCATTTGGTGGTGTCCTCATCATACCGGATTTGCATGGGTTGCCAGCGGGTGTACATGGGTTTCACATTCATGTGAATCCTTCTTGTGCAGATAATGGCATGGCAGCGGGTGGCCATTTAGACCCCGCGCATACAGGCGAGCATAAAGGGCCTTATCAAACGGGTCATTTAGGGGATATGCCTGTATTAGTGGTGAATCAAGATGGAACGGCGACGTTACCTACTTTGGCGCCTCGTTTTAAATTATCTGCGATTGAAGGTCATTCCATCATGATCCATGCAGGTGGTGATAATTATTCTGATCAACCTGAAAAACTCGGGGGCGGTGGTGCGAGAATTGCTTGCGGCGTTATTCCTACTAAATCGGCACGAACCTAATGCGCCGTTATCTACTGGCTATTTTATGCTGGATGATGGTCAGCGTTGCTTATGCAGATGAAGCAGCGCTGCATTTTTTAACGCTCGCTGATATTCATTTTGACCCGTTTATCGCCTGTCATAATACCGTTCCGTGCCCATTGATTAAACAGCTACAACATGCGCCAGCCAGTGCATGGCCTGCTTTATTGGCAAAATATGACATCGACCCGCCGCAATATAAACAGGATAGCAATTATCCTCTGCTCATTTCTGCGCTGAGTGCCGCCAAACAGGCTGCTGCAAAAGAAGACGCTAAATTTGTGATCGTTTTGGGCGATTTTCTTGGCCATAATTATCGAAAATATTATAAAAAATATTCAGGTGATCAAACGATGGCTGGTTATCAAGCCTTTGTTAAAAAGACGTTATCATTTTTAACAGATCAATTAGCGAATACTTTTCCTTCGCTGAATGTCTATTCAGTGGTCGGAAACAATGATTCTTATCAAGGTGATTATGCTTCTGATCCTAATGGAAAATTTTTCAAAGACACAGCGATGATCTGGTCACGCTTAATCAAAGAAAAAAATAATCGTGCAGGGATGCTGCATACTTTTCCTATCGGCGGTTATTATGCGGTTGATATCCCTTCATTTCATGCACGTCTCATTGTCTTAAATACAGTCTTATTTTCTTCTAAAGCGGATGGAGAAGAAGGTGCTGCAGCGGCAGAATTAAATTGGCTACATAATGAATTAACCGCGGTTAAAATGAAACATCAAAAAGCCATGATAGCGATGCATATTCCTGCCGGGATAGATGTTTATGCTACGCTTAAATTGCGATTATTTAGATTAATCGAATTATGGAAGCCGGAAGATACCAATCGCTTTGAAGCAGAGCTAAAACACTTTTCACCACAAATTGTTGGCATTTTTGCTGGGCATTTGCATTCCGATTGGTTTCAAGTTTTAACTTTTAATAATGTTGATCGCATTCCTGTGACCGGTACCCCTTCCATTAGTCCCATCATTGGGAATAACCCAGGGTTTAAGATTTATACTTATTTGCCAGCATCGCAGCAAATTGAAACGTTCGAAACTTATTATTATCCTCTTAATCAACGTAAGATGTGGGGGGTTGAGTATCATTTCAAGGGTATCTACCAAACTAATTGCGATCACTGTTCGATAGTGAGTGGGATGGGAGCATTACAAGCGACAGGTAGTTTAGCGGACTATTACAAGCAATTTTACGCTGTCGGAACAGCGAGCCAGCCTATCACTACCCAATGGGATCCTTATTATTGGTGCGCCATACGTAAAATTCAGGCAAAAGAATATAAGGAATGCGTGAAATAAATCTGCCCATATTGCAATCCGTATTTACCCTTATATGAAAAGTAACCAACCCTCTTCATAATTAAAGTAATGTGGATGAGATAAAGGGCGGCATGTATGATGGCTTCTGAACAAAATCCAAACCGACACCTCTTGAGCTATAACCAAAATTGGGGTTGGCTGCTGGGCTGGGGCATTGCCATGATGATCGTGGGTTTGATTGCTATCAGCGTCGCTACGTTTACCACCTTGCTATCGGTTATTTTCATCGGTTCACTCTTAATGATAGGAGGAATCGTTGTTACGATCGATTCTTTTAAATCATGGTGGCGCCAATGGGATGGGTTTATTCTGCACTTAGCAGTGGGCATTTTTTACTTTATTGTCGGTGCTGTCTTGGTTTTTGAGCCTGCGGTAAGTTCGATTGCTCTCACTTTTATATTAGGTATGTTGTATTTGATCGTAGGTGCTTTTCGTCTAATGTATTCTTTATTACTTCGTTTGCCGAGATGGGGATGGAGTTTATTTAACGGTTTTATTTCTGTTTTAATTGGCATCTTAATCTTATTTAGCTGGCCGGCTTCTGGCTTATTTATCATTGGCTTATTTGTTGGTGTTGATTTATTCGTCGCTGGTTGGGTGTATGTGATGCTGGCCTTAGCGGGTAGGGATTTTACTGCTTTCTAAGGTGGGCGTGTTTTCTACTTCTACCAACAAATTATCTAACATCGTACGTAGAGTAGTTAACCATTCTTCCTGACAGCGATCTTTTCGAGAGCCAACGGTTTTCTCATTGTCATAAAGTCGTTTTTTTAATTCTTCTAATCTATTTCTTTCTTTTTCTTCCACGAGCATAAAATTCTCTCGAATAGTAAGAAGGGTAGGATCTATCTCATCAAAATAAATATTAATCTGAGTGTCGAAATAAAGTTCTCGCGTAGCGGGTAATTCAAACTCATAGCTCTTGATGGAGACTCTTAACCAAGGAAGATAGTTTTTTTCAAATTGATATCTATCGAGTACATTGTGTGAAATATTGCTTTCCCCCAATCTTTTAAATTCTTCTTCTCCTTGCTTCAATTTTTCTTTTAAAAAGTCTTTTTCCATTGATTTTAAATTATCATGTAACCTTCTAATGTGCTGACGCTCTATCAATTTGTGTTCCGAAAGAACATAAGCGTTTAAATCTCGATCTAATTGCATGCGTTTTACTTCATCAGACAGTTGTTTTTCATAATAATTGCTATATTGGATTAAGTTTTCTTCTATGTTATTTATGGCAGAATGGTAGCGTTGTAAAATTTTGCCTAATTTGCCACCTTTATTAATAGTACATAAAGTCTTAAAAGCGTGGATAGCACGAGAGATAAGGGCGATGGCAGAGAGGGTTTTATCCTGTGCTAGCTTGTTTATTTGGTTAAGAAAAACGTTCGTCACGGCTATTTTTTGCTGGGTGAGTTGTTTATTAAAGAATAAAGGGACAGGATCACGTTTTTTTTTATATTTTTCTAAATCCTGTATAAGGTGATCTAGCTGACGAATTAGCTCCTTTTCTATGTCATTGAGACGCAACATACGCAGCCATCCATGGCGGAAGTAGGTTTAAGTTATTTTGCTGCTTCTGCTGCTAATTTACTTCTTTGGCCGTTCTTGATCAAGCCTTCAACAGAAACTTTGTTTTTATACAAGTAACAAAAGAGTACCGGTGAAATCATGCCGACCATGCCGCCGATAAACATGAGCTCATAATGCAGGGTAGTGCCAACATCAATACCGGTCGGTGGGATAAAGCCAACGGCTAGTGTGATAGCGCATCCTACTAAACCTAGTAAACACACAAACCACATTCCTAGATTCTTACCAGGAATGGTAAAGGCTCGTGGTTGAGAGGCAAGTTTATATTTCAAGATAATAGCGGCAACAAACATAAACACATACATCAGCATATACAGCTGCGTGCTCAACGCGGTTAAGAGCCAATAAGAACCGTTAACGCTAGGCATTAAGGCAAATGCCATACACACGATAGAAACGAGAATCGCTTGGACAATTAATAGGTTACTGGCCACCCCGTTTTGGTTCTGTTTCAGCAAGAAAGGAGGTAGATAACCACTTTCAGCTGCTTGCAGTAACCCTTTTGCTGGCGAAATAATCCAACTGACCATGCTGCCTAAGCTGCCAATGAGAATCATGGCCGTGATCACCGGGATCAACCATGTCATGTGGTAGTGAGCAAAAAAGTTAGTGAAGGCTTGCATCACACCATCCACCAAATCAATTTGGTTTTGAGGTAAAACTAAGGCGATCGCAAGTGACCCCAAAATCATCGTGGTTAAAATCAGTAACACGGAAAAGTAAAGTGCTTTAGGAAAGGTTTGTTGAGGATTATTCACGGCCTTAATATGGACAGTGGCTAATTCTGTTCCTAAGAAAGCCGTCATAATGGCTGTGAGAGAAATCCAATTATCCATGTGACTCAATGAGGGCAGCATACTGCTGCTGGTAAAATGAATCTGCAAAGGCTGGCCCGATACGACCCACACGATCGCTAACGTGATAATGAGTGCCATTGGGATAATCATCCCCAGCGAGGTGCAGACATTAACAAATTTAGCGGAGGTGTGAATGCCTTTTAAATTGAGGAAAGTCAGCGTCCAGAAGACTGACAAAATGACGGTGACTAAATAGGTTTTGCTTTGCGCTAAGGCGGGGTCAATAAAATACGTCGCGGTGCCGGCTAAAAAGGAAAGAATACTAGGGAACCATACCATGGTGTTAATCCACTGTAGCCATACGGCAAGTAGCGCTGCTTTTTCACCCAAGGCTAACTTAACCCACTCATAAATTCCGGCTTTATCATGGCGGAAAGAAGACAACTCAGCTGAGACCAGGGCAGCTGGAATAAGGAAAACGATGGCAGAAAAAGTAAAGAAGAAAATCAACGAACTACCAAAAAGTGCGGTAGCCGGTAAGTTTCTGATGCTATCAATGGCACTGGTGATAAGAAGCACCAGGGCAAAGGTGGTTAACCCCGTTTTTTTAGTCATCTGCATGGATATGGTGTTCTCTTAATATCTCGTTAATAATAAAGATTTTTTATATAGGTTGCAGTATAAGCATTTTTCAGCTATAAATAAAATGAAATAAATTCATTAAGTGATCAAAATAAATGAGTTTACTTAGCCCGCAGCTCGATGCTTTTATCGCTGTCGCGCAGCAGAAAACCGTGCATAGCGCCGCTATTTTGCTGCATGTCACGCAAACCGCTGTGACTCAGCGTATCCGTACCTTAGAAGCCAAACTGAAAACCAGCTTATTTATCCGTACCCGTCGTGGCATGGTGTTAAGCCCGGAAGGGGAGGCGCTTTTGCAATATTGCAACGCTGTTCGTGAGCTAGAAGGCGAAGCCCTGGCAAAAATCACAGGGGCAGCGGTCGATTCGACCATTCGCATGGCGATCACCGGGCCAACCAGCATCATGAGCTCACGTATTATCCCACAGTGTTTGCCGATTATTAAGAAATTTCCTAACTTGCTGGTTAATTTCGACATTAATGACGTCGAAGACCGTGTTCGTTTACTGCGTTCGGGTGAATGCCAACTGGCGATTTTACAACAAGAAAATGTGATGCCAGAGATGGAATATAAAATCCTGCGGCCGGAGCGTTATGTACTGGTTTGTACCGCTGCGTGGAAAAAGCGTAAATTACGCGATATTATCCAATCCGAACGCATTATTGACTATGACGCTTCTGACCAAATGACGTTTCATTATTTAAAACATTTTGATTTATTTGAGCTAGCGAGGCATGACCGTCACTATGTTAACCGGACAGATGCTTTAGCGCTGATGCTCGTATCAGGCTGTGGGTACGGTGTGTTGACGGCAGAATATAGTAAACCTTATGTGGATCAGAATAAGTTGATTGTGCTAAATGCCGGTAAAATCTTCGAGAATATTCTCGCCCTGGCATGGTATCCGCGGCCCGAGCCGCCTAAGTATTTTGCTATGTTGGTTCAAACGATTAGTTAGGATATAATGGCCCGCCTATGCTGCTAGAACAACGCCAAACGGCTGTAGACAATAAAACAGTGTTTATCTCTTGCATCGTTCCTGTTTTTAACGAGGAAGCGGTTGTCGCTTCTTTTGTAGAAACATTACAAACGAGGCTGCGTACATTAACCAGCCGCTTTGAAATTATTCTGGTGGATGATGGCAGTCGTGATCATACCGTGCAGCGTATTCTGCAACTACCCAAATCTTCGCATATCAAACTCCTCGGGCTGTCCCGTAATTTCGGCAAAGAAGTGGCGTTGACAGCAGGGTTAGAGCATTGCTCAGGGGATGTTGCTATTTTAATGGATGCTGATTTTCAACATCCACTAGACACCTTGCCCGTATTTTTAAGCCGTTGGGCAGAAGGTTACGACATGGTGTATGGGCTGCGACAAGATCGCGAATCAGAGTCTTATCTCAAACGTAATTTTGCGCGCTTGTTTTATTGGTTAATGCAAAAAATGACGAAGATTGATATTCCCAATAATGCCGGTGATTTTCGCTTATTAGATCGCAAAATTGTCGAAGCGCTGCAACAGTTTCCTGAGCGGACGCGATTCATGAAAGGCTTATATGCTTGGGTCGGATTTAAAAAAATCGGCGTTCCCTTTGAAGTAAAAGATCGCGCGGCAGGCAAAAGTTCGTGGCGATTTAGCAAGTTAACGGAATTAGCCATTACCGGCATTACCTCATTTTCGGATATTCCCTTGCGCGTATGGGGGGTGGTTGGCTTTGTGATTTCACTCATTGCCTTAATCTATGCCATTTACATTGTTACCATCACGCTGATTTATGGTGCCGATTTGCCAGGCTTTCCTACGTTGGTTGTTGCGATTATGTTTTTAGGGGGTATTCAACTATTATCGGTTGGTATTTTAGGTGAATACATTGCGCGCATTTTCACTGAAGTGAAACAACGTCCTAAATATCTGCTTCAATGCAAAGAAGGGTTCGATGAATAACATGGTGAGGCAGCTTTTTCGGTTCGGGATAGTGGGTGCAACGGCAGCCGTCCTTCACATGAGTGTGGTCGTGTTGTTAGTGCAAACACAAGGGCTTGCGCCCTTAGTGGCGAATATAGCTGGGTTTATCGTGGCCTTCCAGCTTAGCTATTGGGGTCATCGTTTATGGACTTTCTCCGATACCCACGTTTTGCACCGTACTGCTTTACCCCGGTTACTTATCGTTCAGCTGATTAATTTTGCGGCAAATGAAGCCTTATTTTATTTTTTTCTAATGCTGCATTTGCCGTATCTGATTGCCTTATTGCTTGTTCTGATGATCCTGCCCATTTTTACTTTTTTTAGCTCTAAGAAGTGGGTCTTTGGCCCTTCTTATTAATTTAAAAGATTCGCTATTTTCATCTTTTCTTGCGCTTGAGGTTCGCTATTGGCAGTTTGAGAAGCGTTATTAAAAATAGCAAAAGATGAAGTTGAGATCGTCCTATTACTTAGCTCTTCTGCTTTTCTTTTCTTACGTTTTTGGTAATAATCTTGGCTGTATTTTTTTATTTTATCCTTATTCTTCTTGCGGTATGTTTGTTTACAGATTTTGTTGCGGGCTTTTCTCTGCTCCGGATGAGCTTTATCGTAGTTTTTGGCATACTCTTTTTTTGCTTCTTTATTCTTTTCGTAGAAAGCTTTACTGTTGGCTTTAACTTTTTCCTTACGAGCTTGGTAGATGGCTTGGCCGTTCGGTTCCGTTATAGCCCGTTGCTGGCAGATATATTCATGTTTACGGGTGTACCAATTTCCTAGCGTAATCACTTCAGGGCCTGGCTTACCATCAGAACCAAAAAGGAATTGTTTTTTCCCTACCAGTTTCGTCTGACGAGAGTCATTAGCAGAGAGAAACTTTGGAGATATTTTTTCATTTATTTGAAATTTAATAGCTTCAAAGTCAACAGCAAATACTAATTGGCGGAGATATTGACGCTGTAAATAAGTTTTCAACGAAATGACTTCATCAAGGTTTTCGGTATATTCTTTTGCATTCATGGGGATGAGAAGTGTATCTCTAGGGACAGCTTGGCCGTTTTCAAGCACTTTAGTGATAGTCTCAAATGCTTTTTTTCTAATAATCTTGTAATTCCCCTCAGTAAAAGTGTTTTTATTCTTTTTCTTGAATAGGGGATATAAAGCTTCATCCACTATTTCGCCATTATGTGAATAAACCCAGATATCGTTTTTTAACTCTTCCCATGGTTCGGTTGCTGAAGTTGTAGTTTCTGGAGGTAATATCTCATTTCCATATTCATTTCCATATTCATTTATATACCATTCGATAGCATCCTCTAGCGTCGTATCCAATGAAGGTTCTAATTGAAAGCAGTATAAGTAAATAAGGTCATTGAGAAAATTCTCATCCTTCACGTGGCTGGGATCAATGGAAATGATGGTGGTGTAGTCATCTAGATTTAGGGCTTGTTTGATTTCCTCGATATATTGAAAGTTAGCGTCTGCAGGAGTAACAATAATATCTTTAATATCATCTGTGTCGATGATTTTACTTAAAGACTGTTTAATGACATCTTGTGTGAGATTAAGATGAGGCGGAGAAGTAATAGCAATGTGATGGTTTGAGAGTAGCAGATTTTTAAACGTACTTTTCCATGCTTCCGCTGGATGAGTGAGCAGAGCAGAGGGAGTGACAATACTCTCAATATCGAAAATAAATAAAGACATGGTAAATTTTTACTCTTATGGTGATAAATTGTTAATTATTTTTTTTATGGATGCCTGTAACTGGGTCTTTGCTCGCCTATAAGCTTCTCACATCTTGCAAAATGTGTTTTATAACATGCTCGCATCTTCTGATTGGTTGCACACAAGTCGCTACTAAATTTTTCGAAATATTGATGGACTCTTATCTTATTCTTCAACTGCTCCTTTCTAGCCCAATCAAGTTGTGGGTTGAGACTAAGTTCTTGGTGAGCTAGTTGAATTTGCTGCTGGTGGTGAGGTATGAGTGGCTTAATCACCGCTTCAACCTTTTCTATTTCCTTTAATGCCTGGTGCCAAAGGTGTAGTTTGTGCACCGTTTCTTGCAAATGAGCCTCATTATTAGAGTTATCTAACTCCAATGCTATTTTGCGTGTGGTGATGAGGTGATCTGTCATCACTTTCCAAGGATGGAACGGCTGCTTACTGTTAATTTGCGACATATCAATGGCGTCTGCTTTTCTTTTTCTGCTATTTGAGTTGCTTGTTTCTTGGGAAGCGACGGGTGCAAAAAAACTTGGTCGTCCTCCTCTCGATCCTTTTTTAGCGGCTGCTAAATAACTTTCATGCTGGGTTATCCAATCAGTAAGAGTAATCACACCTCTTACTTGACCATCATCAGGCTTAATGGCAATTTTTTTACCGTTGCTTAAAGTCAAGATCTCATCAGTAGAGCGAACGGGCTCTGGTGCTAGTGCTAGTTCTTCTACAGACCCTCTCTTGTAATCTTCAAAGTGGACAGCATATACCAGTAGATCATTTTTACGTGTGTTTGCTACAGGATGAGATGGGAGGTCTTCTGCCTCCTGAACATTAATTGGTCTATTATTATTATTGTTATTATTATTGTTATTATTATTTTCCTCACTAACTTCATTAACAAGCCAACTGATATTCTCAAGCTGTTGATTTTGTTGAAAACAATGAGCAGAAATGAAGTTATTTAAATCTTCCTCATTCTGGAATTGATTAACAAAAGGGGGTTCATCAAGATTCAGTGCTTGGGGGAGTTCATTGAGATAGTCACTATTTATATCAACAACAAAAATAGCTTGGTCTTCCATTTTAATCACTTCACTTAAATGTTCTTTGACTGAATCAGAAGAATGGATAAGTGGTTGAAAAGTAACAGCAACGTAATGGCCTAAAAGTAGGAGATTTTCAAACGCACTTTTCCAGGATTTCTTAAAAGTATCTGTATCAGCCTGCTGGATGTTTTCAAAATCGAAAATATATAAAGCCATAACCTAGTCTCTTCTTTTGTTAACGTATAAATAAAGTTCGTTATTTATACACTTTTAACATTAAGGTAAAATTAATGATCAATTAAAAGAGGCTTTACCGGAGGGTATTAATTTTATTAGTGAGTAAAATAATGTCATTATCCTTTTCAAGTACGAAGTAATGGGGTGCTTTGGCCTTGAATTGATTAAAATAATTGCTATTTAAAACAACGAATAAGCGCTTACCACTGTTCCAGCGTTTCCAAAAGGTAGGTTCATTAATCAACCACTCATCTGTCTTTTGAAACGCCATCCCATACCATAATTCCCGCACCCAGTTATCCCGATACGGAATCTCCGGCGATTGCCAATCAGCGACAATCGTGACACGCTGGCCTAGATAAAGAGGGAGATCTTGATAGTATTTAAAATAGGTGACGACCTCTTCTTTCGGTTTAACCACCGTTTTCAAATAAGCTGCTATCGATTTAGTGGAGGTATGATTCAGATTAGCAATCCCAAACGTCAGGACAAGCAAGCAGCTTGCTATACAGATAGCGCAAGTGGCAAAAAAAGATAACAATTTTTCTTTACTAATCAACGAAATAGAAAAAAAGCTGCTCATGATGAGAATGAGGCTGATGGTAGTTGAGTAAGGTGCCATCGTGGGAGGTGAAATATCTGCCCAATCATAGTGCGCTAATAACAGTAAGAAGATCGCCAGTAAGAAACTCGCCCCAACAAAACTTACAATAGCCATGATCACGCTGGGTTGTTTGGACAGGTAATGAGCTGTTAGTAATGCCAGCGCGGGGAAAATAGGTAAGATGTAAGTCATGATTTTCGAGTGAGGGATAGAGAAAAAGATAAAAATAATCGCTATCCATAAAAGTAAAAATAACTCTTTTGGATGAGGCTTACGCGCTTGCCAACAGGCTTGTATCAGAAAGATAGTCCAGGGAAAAAAGCCGATCAAGACAATGGGCAGGTAAAACCAGTAAGTGGTTTGATTATTAAAGGTAGTCGTGGAAAGAAAACGTGTGATTTGTTGAGTAACAAAAAAGAAATGTAAAAATTCAGGGTTAGCACGTTGGACTAAGATATACCAAGGTAACACCAGCATGAGAAGCAGGAAGATGCCGGAAATCAGATGGATTTTTGTCAGTAATCGCCATTGTCCTTGTAACACGATCCAACTGCCGATAATCATGCCGGGAAAAGCGATCCCAATGAGTCCTTTGGTTAAAAAGGCAAGAGCA
>SCTP01000259.1 GCA_004322325.1 Gammaproteobacteria bacterium
ACTATATTACGTCTTTAAATATCGAAGCAGCGAAAAAAGAATTTGATCTTTGTACTGAATTTTTAAAAAGTTATAGCCAATCAAAAGATACCTTCACCTCTTATCGCCGCGAAGTAGAACGATTATTACACTGGTGTTGGTTGGTTTGTAAAAAACCGTTAAAAGATATTTCACGCAATGATATTCGCGATTATTTGCAGTTTATTCATACCCCGCCTAAGCCATGGATTGCGACTAAAATTGCTGATCGGTTTATTGAAAATCACGAAGGAATACGTCATGCCAATCCTGCTTGGCGGCCTTTTGTGGTGAAAGTCAGTAAAATTGCGAGGCAACGTGGAAAAGAACCGAATAAATCGCAATATCAGTTAAGTAATAAATCGATTGAAGCCATTTTTGCTGTATTGAGTTCCATGTTTTCCTATTTGCAGCAAGAAGAATATTTGGAAGTGAATCCGATTACGTTAATTCGTCAAAAGAAAGGTTATATTCAGCGCCAACAAACACGCAAAGTCACACGCCGATTAAGCCGTTTGCAATGGTTACACGTCATTACCACCGCCGAACAAATGGCAGTAGAAGAGACACAGCATGAGCGGACGTTATTTTTGATGTCGTGTTTTTATTTATTAGGTTTGCGTATTTCCGAATTAGCTTATATCCCAGAACGGCCTGCCATCATGGGAAATTTTGCGCCCGATAAACGTGGATTATGGTGGTATACTACCGTGGGTAAAGGGAACAAAGTGCGCGATGTGGCTGTGCCCGATGAATTGTTCGCCGCATTAAAACGTTATCGTGAAAGTTTAAATCTCACCCCTTTACCGCATCGCGAAGAATCTACACCGCTCTTTCCTAAACTAAAAGGTAAACAAGGATTAGGGACGCGACAGATTCGTAATATTGTGCAACAAGTGTTTGATCGTGCCATTGAGCAATTAGCGAATATAGGAAAAATGGATGAAGCAGAAGATTTAGCCACCGCCACTGTGCATTGGCTGCGGCATACGGCTATTTCATCGGAAGTCGAATTTCGTCCGCGTGAGCATATTCGCGATGATGTAGGACATGAAAATCCAGCGACCATGGATAAGTATATTGATACTGATCGCGTAGCACGGCATCGATCCGCGCAATCCAAACGGTTAAAACCAGATGTAGAAGGAACCATTTTATGAATAAACTTGCTTTACTTTCTATGCTACTCGCGCCAGCGACTAGTTTTGCTTTTTTTTGCCCGACTAATTTCAATCAAATCGATTTTGGCGCTACTACTATGCAAGTCGAACAGATTTGCGGTAAGCCAGATAAACAAGAAACCACCATCAAAAAAAGTGAAGGGCCGCAAGAATGGAGTTACTATGTTCAACAAACCGTCTCCACCACGGGCGGTATGACCTCCATGGAAGGTACGCTGAAAACACAAATCGCTTTTGATGCGGAAGGGAAAGCGATTAATATTAGCGTCAATGGCGTAGGTGTCGGCTCCACTACTTTATGCGGCACCTCTATTCAGCTAGGCAGTA
Organism: Gammaproteobacteria bacterium; assembly: GCA_004322325.1. GTDB lineage: Bacteria > Pseudomonadota > Gammaproteobacteria > DSM-16500 > DSM-16500 > Aquicella. The sequence goes on from SCTP01000259.1 coordinate 1,527, forward strand.
CTAAAGATGCCGTTAAAGCCGCTTGCGGAGAGCCTGCGTTTATTAACAAAGCGCAACCTTCTGACGCACCGCCACCACAAGAAACCAAAATAGTGACGTATACCTATAATGCGAATCCGCCTGTGAAGTTGATATTTGAAGATGGGGTACTAAAAGATAAGCAATAAGCTAAGAAGATGGCTTAAGTGTCGTCACATGAAATACTAACTGTGTCGCACTATCCGCCCCTTCCCATGGTCGTGCGTAAATCATGCGAATAACCATTTGCTGTGGCACTAAAAAGCCAGCTGGCTTGATGCGAAATGTCCATAATTCATAGCCAGGTGCACCTGGCATTACTTGTCCTGGTCGTTGGAAAGTATGTTTGACTGGCGATATTAAATTACTGTTGTAATCGCGTAAAAACCAGGAATAACCTGTCCCGGGGTTCGATTTTAATTTAATCACAAATTCAGGGGATTGCGGTGTCACCGTAATGTTTAGCTTATCTTCTGTATAAACATTATCTGCTTCATTCGCGAAAAGTGTCGTGCTGATGACGAGGATGAGAGCAGCAAGAACGCTTTGTAAAATCTTTTTCGCTATCATGAGACACCTCAATGGATTTTAATTTGGTGGATAATTTCTCTTCAAATCTAGAATCTATTTTAGCAGTAACACGCAAAAACCAATAGCGTTCATCCGCAAAAGAACGGCATTTTACAGCGTCTTTTTCAGTCATGATGATAGGGAGAGTGTCATTAAAATCAAGTTCATAGGGTTGATAGGGATGATGATCGGGGAAAGCGTGAGA
>SCTP01000260.1 GCA_004322325.1 Gammaproteobacteria bacterium
CCTACCAATCTCTCAGTAGGCCAAATCCTCACTCATACCTCTCTCAGGTAAGCGCGCACATTTTTCACTCTTTCCAATTTGTTAAAGATCTTTTATCGCTTGAGATGGCGCATTCTACCCGATCTCGTTTAAGTGTCAACAGGCATTTGAAAATAATTTCAAATATTTTTAAATAATTTCAATTTTTGCAAAACGACGCTTACCGACTTGTAAAATAATTGTTTCTTTTTTCGTTAATCGCAAATTTTTATCCATAATCCGCTCGCCATTGAGGCGTACGGCACCTTGTTGGATCAGCCGGGTAGCATCGGACGTACTTTCTGTTAAGCCAGCTGACTTGATGACATTCGCGATCGGCATCCCAGCGTCACCCACCGGGAGGGTGATTTCTGGCATATCATCCGGTAGTTGACCCTTTTGAAATTGGGCAACGAAATTGTCGCGCGCTTGTTTACCCGCTTCCGGTCCGTGAAAGCGAGCAGCGATTTCTTCTGCCAAGAGGAATTTGACATCGCGCGGGTTCATGCCGTTGCTGACGTCATCGCGTAGCTTTTGGATTTCCTCTAGGCTGCGGAAACTGATCAGCTCGTACCATAGCCACATGGTTTCATCCGAAATCGACATCACTTTGCCGAAAATCTGATCTGCCGGCTCGTCGATGCCAATATAGTTATTGAGCGACTTCGACATTTTCTTGATGCCATCCAATCCCGGCAAGAGAGGTAGCATGATGACGATTTGTGCAGGCTGGCCGAATTGCTTTTGTAACTCCCTACCCATAAGAAGATTAAATTTTTGATCCGTCCCACCCAATTCAATGTCTGCCTTCAGTTCAACGGAATCGTAGCCTTGTAGTAGGGGGTATAAAAATTCATGAATCGCGATAGGCTGATTGGAGGTGAAACGTTTATGGAAATCATCCCGCTCCAGCATTCTCGCCACGGTATAAGTCGAGGCCAATCGGATGACATCCGCTGGCGTTAGCTTATTCATCCAGGTTGAGTTAAAACAAATCTCTGTTTTTTCCGGATCTAAGATTTTAAACACTTGCTTACGATAAGTTTCCGCATTGGCCTCGACTTGTTCACGGGTTAGCGGCGGACGAGTCTCATTTTTGCCGGATGGATCACCAATCATGCCCGTAAAGTCGCCAATCAAAAATTGAACTTGATGACCTAAATCTTGAAACTGGCGTAGCTTGTTTAACACCATGGTATGACCGAGATGAAGATCGGGCGCAGTCGGATCGCAGCCGAGCTTTACACGTAAAGGGCGCCCTAATTTTAATTTTTCCACCAATTCGGCTTCGAGCAGAATTTCTTCGGTCCCTCGACGAATAATGGCAAGGGCTTCGTCAATAGTTGTCATAGTTATCTCCGATTTTTGCGAATTATGGCACAATATTCGTCCAAACCAGAATGGTAATTTGAGGATTCCTCATGACAGAACTCTATATAGGCCTGATGTCCGGCACCAGTGCAGATGGGATTGATGCCGCGTTAGTGGATTTTAGTCAAACGCCGCCTGTCACGATCGCCACGCACTATCAGCCTTACTCCCCTGCACTGCGAGAACAGATTCTGGCCCTCTGCGTGCAAGGCGAGAATGAGATCCATCGTCTGGGCGAGCTGGATGTGGTATTGGGTAGCGCATTTGCGGAAGCAGTGAATCATTTACTGCAACAGCAATCGCTTGCGCCGAGCGAGATCAAAGCCATTGGCAGCCATGGCCAAACGGTACGACATGCTCCTTCGCGTTTCACCCTGCAAGTCGGCGATCCTAATACCATCGCAGCGAAAACAGGGATTACGACGATTGCGGACTTTCGCCGCAAAGATATAGCACATGGCGGTCAAGGTGCCCCGCTGTTGCCAGCGTTTCATCATCATTTATTTGCCACGACGAAAACTCAGCGTGTTATTGTGAACATCGGCGGCATTGCGAATGTGACACTCTTATCTTCACCCATTATTGGCTTTGATACAGGCCCTGGAAATGTGTTGATGGATGCGTGGATCGGATTACATCAACAGCAAACGCATGACAAAGATGGGGCGTGGGCAGCACAAGGGCAAGTACACCCTGCTTTATTAGAACGATTATTAGCAGATACCTATTTTCATTTACCACCACCTAAGAGCACGGGACGCGAATATTTTCATCTTGCCTGGTTACAACAGTATTTAGAAACACCCACTCCACCCCAGGATGTACAAGCAACCTTAGCTGAATTAACCGCTCGCAGCATTTTGCTATCGATACAAAAACATCAATCCGTTGGTGAAATTTTAATTTGTGGCGGCGGCGCACATAATACGTTTCTCATGCAGCGTTTGCAGCAATTAGCAGAACCACACTATACCGTCGATTCGACGCAAAAATATGGAATACATCCTGATTGGGTAGAAGCTATTGCTTTTGCATGGCTTGCTAGACAAACACTATTGCGACAACCTGGCAATCTGCCGAGCGTGACGGGTGCTCATCAAGCGGTCATCTTAGGCGGTATTTATCAGGCGTAACCTATTTATTTTATTAATCTATCTCTTTTAATAATTCATTCTCCAATTGTTGTAGAATAATAAAAAGAGAATAAGAAAAAACAAAACGAGGAAGTGGTGAAGCCCACCACAGTGTGATTACCCAGCAAGCCCAGTGACGCTTGTTATTCAATAAGAAAAGCAAAAGGAAAATGGCAATTGGTTGATGTTTAAATTAATTTCATTCCAGGCCTTAATTTAAGTGACACCACCAACCAATTGCCTAAGGGACAACAGGAGACCATCATGGCAGACCAGAATGATGATTTATTGCATACTTTTCAGCAACCGCTGGAAAAATGTACGCTAGAATTAGAAAAGGCTAATATTAGTAGCCCAGATAATATTGAATTTCTTAAGAAAAATGCTTCGTTAACGCAAGAAATAAGTCGTATCTTAGAAGAACTCAATAAAGCAAATTTATTAAATCAGACTAATTTAAAATTAGTCATGAATAATGTGATTATGTTTAAAGATATGCAACAGGTGCTAACAGAATTAAATAATGCATCGATGCTTAATGAGACAACCTTTCTCTTCATTGCAAAAAAATATGGTGTTATTTATGAAGTGCTTTATAACGCTGTGAGCAAAGATACAAAAGAAGATTATCACATTATTAAAATTATTCAAGCCTTATGCCTATTAGACAGCGCGTACTTATTAAGCGAAAACAACTTATGGCTAGTAAAAAATAACTCGGATTACATTGAAAATATAGCTAACTTGCTCGATAAAGTGAACAACTTAACAACGCTCAATGATAACATCGTCAAACTGATTATGGATCATGCGCCTTATGCTGACCGGTTAATTCGCGTGATTGATTTATTAGCAGATATCCCTGAAACCAAAATGACGATGGAAGAGCATCTCACTTTTTTAACAATGCATATTCAAGACATCAATGAATTATATCCTGCTTTAATGGATTTAAAAGAAGTAGGTTTACTGATTCAAGAAAACTATGACATCTTGATTAGCAATACGAAACAAGCTCGAGCCATCAGCCATATCATCATCGACTTACAGCAGTTTAGAGAAGGGAAAGAAATTATTTATAGCACAAAGAAAAGAGACATTTTGAAAATGGTAGCGGGGAAAGCAGCAGAAAAATATGTGACATCAGGCGCGCCGGATTATGCCGTTAAAAGAGATGAGCTGATCAAGATAATACGGCTGATCAACGATGTGAAAGGATTGCAAGATTATAAAGAATTACACTTACGAAAAGGAAAATCATTTTTTGGCCTCGTGGGTTACTCAGAGAAAGATAAAGTAAACGCGATCGACAGCCTGATTACTCTCTTAATAGAAGAAATGAAATATGGTAGTTCGAAAAATACAGCAGCTTTTCTTGCTGATAAGCGGAAACTTAAGATATTGCAGCATGGCATGCTAAAAACATTTACCAATGATGCGATGGTTTATTTGCGGGATAAATCTACATAATATTAAACTTTTCCATACTCTTTCCCTTCGCCTAACCATCGCTCCATCAATGGCTCAATCACTTCCACATGGTCACGCAAAATTACTTCAGCTGCTTGATGCACTTGCGGCAACATCTCACTATCGCGAATTAAATCCGCCACGCGAAAAGAAAGCTCGCCGGTCTGTTTTGTCCCCAGCACTTCGCCAGGCCCACGTAACGCCAGATCGCGCTGGGCAATTTGAAAACCATCTGTTGTTTCACGCATAACAGCGAGGCGTTCTTTGGCTAGCTCAGATAGGGGATGTTGATATAACAACAAGCAATAACTCGCCACTTCACCGCGCCCAACACGCCCACGCAATTGATGCAACTGAGACAGCCCCAATCGCTCTGCATTTTCAATTACCATGACACTGGCATTGGGAACATCGACCCCAACTTCTATGACGGTTGTTGCGACTAAAAGATGCAATTCGCCTTGTTGAAAAGCTCGCATCACAGCTTCTTTATCCTCTGCGCGCATGCGTCCATGGATTAAACCAATTTTAATGCCGGGTAATAATGTTTGTAATTGCTCTGTGGTTTGCGTAGCGGCTTGGCAATTTAACACTTCTGATTCTTCAATCAGCGGGCAGACCCAATAAACTTGCCGGCCTTCATTGCACGCACTTTGTATGCGAGCAATCACTTCCTCCCGACGAGAACTCGCGATGACGCTCGTCATGACTGGTGTTCTGCCAGGAGGTAATTCATCGATGATAGAGACATCTAAGTCGGCATAAAAACTCATGGCGAGGGTACGCGGGATGGGTGTGGCAGTCATGATTAGCTGATGAGGATAATAATCCGCTTGCATGCCTTTTGCTCGGAATAAGGCACGTTGATGTACGCCAAAACGATGTTGTTCATCGACAACTACTAGCGCTAAGTTTGCAAACTGAACGTCTTCTTGAAACAAAGCGTGCGTGCCTAAGATAATTTGTGCTTCGCCATTTCGGATGGCTTTTAGCGTAGCTGTCCGTTCACGTCCTTTGATTTGACTAGACAGAAAGGCGACGGTTAATCCTAACGGCTCTAGCCATTTTTTCATTACTCGATAATGTTGTTCTGCTAATAATTCTGTTGGTGCCATCATCGCCGCTTGACAGTTGTTTCCCACCGCTTGCAACATGGCAAGCACAGCGATGATCGTTTTACCAGATCCTACATCACCTTGAACTAAGCGCAGCATGGGATGGGGACGCAATAAATCAGTGCGTATTTCTGTTATGACGCGCACTTGTGCTTGGGTAAGCTGGAAAGGTAATTGAGTAAGTAACTGGGAAGACAGTTTTTCTTGAGCAAGAAGAGGCACCCCTGCTTGTGATTGGAACCGCTGCTTAATGTGCAGCAAACTAATACGATGAGCGAGTAATTCTTCGAATATCAACCGTTTCTGCGGCAGAGTTTGATTTTCCATTAATTGCGGAATAGGAATATCACGCGGTGGTCGATGTACAAACTGCAGCGCGTCTTTTAATGCAGGAAAAGAAAGCGGTTGTAATAAAGCAGTGGGGATTATCTCTCGCAGTGACGGATCATTTTGCATCGCCGCCAAGGCATTACTCGTGAGCTTTCTCAGCATGTACTGGCTTAATCCTTCTGTCGCAGGATAAATGGGCGTGAGATGGTGTTCGATAGGAATGGGGCGATGCGGGGTAATAATTTGAAATTCAGGATGCACCATTTCCAAGCCCTTTTGTCCTAAACGCACTTCACTGTAACAGCGTAGGCGAGTGCCTGGTTTTAGCGTATCGGCTTGGAAAGAAAATACGTGAAAAAAACGCAGATAGAGTGTGCCAGTATCATCTTTTAATTCGCATAATAATTTAGTACGGCCATGGGAAGGAGTAGAAACGGTGTGAATAACGCCTTCTACGACCACTTCATTACCCGGAATGAGAGTACGGATAGGCTGGATTTGCGTGCGATCTTGATAGCGGGCAGGCAGATGAAATAAAAGATCTTCGAGAGAATGAATTTCTAAGCGTGCAAGGTGTTTGGCGATTTGTTTGCCTACGCCGCGCAAACGGAAAGAAGATGTTTTCGACTCCTTTTTATGTCTCACGGTTATTATCTCATTGTTGACAAAAAAATCCTGCCTGTATACATTGCCCTTCTCCAACCGAATGCCGGGGTGGTGGAATTGGTAGACACGCAGGTTTCAGATGCCTGTGGGGGAAACCCCGTGGAGGTTCAAGTCCTCTCCTCGGCAATGAAAGGGTCTATCTCTATCGCTTCAAACGGATTACGCAGCATAATCGTATCTTTTCTGTCAGAACCCGTCGAAATAATATCAATCGGCACCCCCGCCAGTTTTTCTATCCGCAATAAATATTTCTGTGCATTAACCGGCAAGTCATTAAAATGTCGAATGCTAGCTGTTGATTCCGTCCAACCCGGTAATTCTTCATAAACCGGCTCGCATTGCATGAATTCATCCGTCTCAAGCGGCGGGTATTGGCACAACTTACCGTTCAACTGATAGCCCGTGCAGATTTTGATCGTCGGTAAACCATCTAACACGTCTAACTTGGTAACACACAGTCCCGAAAAACTATTTAATTGAATAGAACGCCGCAAGGCCGCCATATCCAACCACCCACAACGGCGCGGACGACCTGTCACAGAACCGAATTCATTGCCGCGGGTTGCTAAATGCTTGCCAACCTCATCCGTCAATTCAGTGGGAAAAGGCCCAGATCCGACACGCGTGGCATACGCTTTGGTAATGCCAAGGATGTAATTCAAATGACGCGGACCAAAACCACTCCCCGTGCTCGCCGCACCCGCCGTGGTATTGGATGAAGTGACATAAGGATACGTGCCATGATCCACATCTAATA
>SCTP01000261.1 GCA_004322325.1 Gammaproteobacteria bacterium
TATTGCTCCCACCCAGAATTATACGCATGATATAGCGAATATTCTCTCAGCCATTGATAAAAAAACACGGATTATTTTTCTGGTGAACCCTAACAATCCGACTGGAACGTATCTAACTGAACGCGAATTAACTGATTTTTTAGCGGTTATTCCACCCAATATGGTGATTGTTTTAGATGAAGCTTATTATGAATATATGGATTGTCCTGACTATCCTAAAAATTCACTTCAATTATTAGAAAAATATTCTAACCTCATTATTACCCGTACTTTTTCGAAAATATATGGTTTAGCGGGGTTGCGCATTGGTTATGCTGTTAGCCATCCTGATATAGCTGAAAAATTAAATCAGGTACGCTTGCCTTTTAATATCAATTCCATTGCCACCGCAGCAGCAAAAGCGGCGTTGCTCGATCAAGAGCATGTTAAACAATCGCTTTTGTTGAATCAGCAAGGATTAAAGCAATTACAGCAAGCATTTACAGCACTTAATATTGAAATGATTTCATCAGTGGGTAATTTCATTACTATTAATTTGAAAAAAGAAGCTGATGTTATTTATAAACAACTCTTGCAAGAGAATATTAGCGTGCGACCTTTAAGTCCTTATGGGTTAACAACTCATTTACGCGTGTCTGTTGGAACGCAGGAACAGAATGTCCGATTGATTCATGCAATAGAAGAACTTGACTGTCTGACTAACCGCAGTAGAATCCATCGCATGCAAATACTAACATAAGAAGATATTGACCATGCCATTAGTTACTCTTGAGATAAAAAAAGTTTTAAAAACTGAATTCGAAAATTTACTGAAAAAAGCAGACACTAAAATTATCATTACCTATGGGGCTGATGACCTATATAATAATCCCGAATCTATCAAAGCTTATTTTAAAAACAATCTTGCTATTGATCTTGACAAATATCAGAACTCTGTTTACATCGCCAAGCCAATGGTTTATGAAAACTCCCCACTTCAAAGCCAGACCCTCTTTTGTTCGAAAAAAAGAAAAATCGAGGAGCTTATCTCGAATGACTCACTCGTGCAGGTAGATAAACAGATTAAGAAATACGAAAACCTTATACAAAAAGACGAGAAAAAAATAGCAAAAATTACCAAAGACATGACAGCGTTACAGGAAGAATATCAAGACTCCTTGCAGCTATCTGCAAAACTTAGCAAATTAACCGAGATTGAAAATCAGCATAATACGAACCTACAAGACTATTGCAAATTCTTAGAAAGGGAAGTGGATATCATAAAGTCTTTGAATCGTTATAAAAATAATAATATCCCGCTGGAATCACTGCCTGAATCATACAAACTTCTCTTTAACCCTGACGAAACTTCCGCACAAATCAAACACTATGAAGAATTGCTAAAAGAAATGCTTCAACAAGATAAGTTGTTGATGGAAGTATTGGACCGTGATCAACAGGAAATAGAGCTAATTAAGAATCAAATTACCGCATTAACTCGTTTTCAACATCACTCCCCACCACCAGAAGTATTATCAGAATGGATTATGGAGCACCAGATGAAACTAGAAGACACCGAGCGCAAGCACGAAAATCATAAACAGCGCCATGCAGAGCTGCAACATAAAAAAAAATATATAAACGATATACTGAAGAGCCGTGAAGCTAACAACAATAATAATAGTAAAAAGTGGCGCAATGGGTAGGGGGCTGATTTTTTAGCATGACTGAATTTGAGCTCATCAAGCATTATTTCGCGCAACAATCGTTACATCGTCCCGATGTCATGCTTGGCATTGGAGACGATGCAGCTATCCTCAGCATCCCAGCCGGCATGGAGTTGGCTGTCACCACCGATACCCTTGCGCTTGATGTTCATTTTCCCGCCTCCGCCTCACCCTATGATATTGGTTATAAATCACTCGCTGTGAACTTGAGCGATTTAGCCGCCATGGGTGCAACACCTGCCTGGGTGACATTAGCCATCACGTTACCACAAGCTGACGAAAGCTGGATTCACTCTTTTTGTGATGGCTTCTTTACTCTCGCCAACCGCTATCAGGTGCAACTCATCGGCGGCGATTTAACCCATGGCCCACTTGCCATCACCGTCCAAGCCATAGGCTTTATCCCCACTCGCAAAGCAATATTACGCTCCGGCGCTAAAGCGGGCGACCTTATCTATGTGACTGGCACATTAGGGGAGGCTGGTTTAGCGCTATTGTCTCTACAAGGAAAAGCCTCACCCGTTCCCGAAGACATCCTCACCCGCCTCCATCGCCCCGAACCGCGCGTGACGGTGGGAGAAGCGATAAGGGACATTGCTCATGCAGCCATTGATATTTCCGATGGCTTAACCGCCGATTTAGGGCACATCCTGGAGCAAAGCCACGTAGGCGCCATTATTTATGTCGATCAGCTGCCTTTGTCTCACCTCCCCCACGAGGGAGGAATTCATCTTGCACTCACGGCTGGCGATGATTATGAATTATGCTTTACAATCCCTACCGACAAACGTGCAGAATTGGAAGCGAAATTAACCGCCCTTTCCTGCCGTTATACCTGTATTGGCACGATTACAGAGCAAACTGGCTTAGACTTACGTTATCAAAATGGGAAAAAATATCATGGTCAAATTGGCGGTTACCAGCACTTTTAAAACCATTCCTCCTCTTCCTGATAACATCTGGCAGCGTCCGCTTTATTTTATTGCCTTTGGCTTTGGCAGCGGCACGCTTCCTATCGCCCCTGGCACGTTTGGCACGCTCATGGCGATTCCCTTTTATCTTCTATTTCAATCCTTGCCATTACCACTCTATCTCCTTTTCGTCCTCCTCTTTACCGCGTTAAGCTGCTGGATTTGCGAACGTGTTAGCCGCGAGATCCAGGTACACGATCATCCTGGGATGTGCATTGACGAATTCGCCGGTTTTTTTGTGACGATGATTAACGCACCGCATGGCTGGTTGTGGATTCTCCTTGGTTTCCTTTTATTTCGTTTATTTGATATCTGGAAACCTTGGCCAATTCGAGATATTGACAAGAAAATGCACAATGGCATTGGTATTGTATTAGATGATATAGTGGCTGGGCTTTACGCATTAATCATCATCCAAATAATAGCGAGGATATTTTCATGACCCAATGGTTACCCGCTGCTTTACTTGCCCTTCTTAGTTTCGGTTTATGGGGCTTATTCACCAAACTCGCCATCGTTTACATTGATTCAAAAAGTGCGCTTGTTTTTCAAACGGTGGGGGTTGTGATTGTCGGGCTGATTACCATGGGAATGTTAAACTTCAAACCAGCGACTGATATCAAAGGATTAAGTTTTGGTTTACTCACAGGGCTTGCTTATGGGATAGGCTGCTTGTTTTATTTTATCGCTGCGGATAAGGGCAAGATCATCACGGTGGTGACGTTGACGGCGCTTTATCCATTGGTCACGATTATTTTATCGTATTTCTTATTGCGCGAAGCTGTCACCCTCAAACAATGCGTCGGGATTTTTCTTGCTTTGGCGGCGATTTATTTTATGTCGTGAGATATTCATTTCTAATACTTTGACCCCACCAAACTCCGACCTAACATTAAGCAGCTTTAGGCTCAAGATGAACAACCTTTTTTATTCCAGATTTTCTTAACATATCATTTAAAAATACCTCAACAAAGGCTTCGTATGGATAACCTAAGGCGCGAGCAATTTTGATAGCCATTTCCAAACTAATATTAGCTTTGTCTTTTTCAACTGCATTAATAAATTGGCGAGACACATGCATACGTTTAGCAAGTTCAGTTTGAGATATTTCATCACATTCTCGAATATCTCTAACAAATTCACCAAAGGAAGATTTGAGAACATCTTTAAGCGCTTCTCGTGCAGACACGGTTTTCTTAGTAGTCATGTGGCATCACCTCTTCAATAAGTACAAATTCAATTTTTTTATTGATAATGCGGTAAATGGCTCTCCATTGCCTGTTAAGACGTATTGAACGTTGGCCTTGCCTCTCACCTTTTAAGGGCTCATCATGATATCCAGCTATTTTTCTTACCTCGTTAAGCCCTCTTTCTTCAACTGCTGCAACCCAAGTAAAAAGTTTTTTCTTGATTGGTAAAGGGATTTTGTGAAAGCTCTTCTTTACATTAATACCAACTTCTACAACCCGGATCACGCCAGTCTCCTGCTTTTTATTTAATGTTAGGATATGTATCTCTGTTTGTCAATAAAATTTATTGACATAACATTTAAACTGCTTATGGGTTCTAAATTTTGCCCATTTTTCATAAAAGGTGGGTAAATTAAGATTACCTTCGCCCCTCAACACCAATTCATAAAATCTCAGGGCGAAGGAATGATACCATCACACCGTACGTTCCACATTCCACTTTTGCAACGTCACTTGAATATAATTCAAATGCCGCTGCTCATCCCCATAGTTTTTCTGCAGCAGCGCAATCACTTCCGGTGGAAAATCAGCATTTTCGGTCAAGGCTTTTTTGTAATTTTTATTCGTTGTTTTCTCATTAAACTCCATCGCCCTTAACGCACCACGTGTGCCCGTAATGCTACGTAATGCCGTAAAACCTTCGATAATAAACCCTTTAAAATCTTTACTTCTTTCCGGCGGGGTTCCACCATAATTTTTGATCATTTCACTTAAGTCATCAATATGGCGAAGATGATCATTGCGAAAAGAATCAATGCTCTGATAAATCGTTTTCTCCTCAATTTTTTCTAATGCTTGCTCATACGCGCAAACAGCATCAATATCCAATTGCGCTAAGTCTGTTAATACTGTCACAATATCATTTTTCATAGTCATCTCCATTTGTTTTAATTAACCATTTATAATCGTTCCACCATTCGGATGCAGCACTTGCCCCGTAATATAAGAAGCATCATCTGAAGCAAGATAAACATAACAAGGCGCCACTTCCCTCGGCTGCCCCGGCCGTTGCAAAGGCACATCACCACCAAAAGTTTGCACATCTTCAGCAGGAAAAGTCGATGGAATTAACGGCGTCCAAATAGGGCCTGGTGCGACCGCATTCACACGAATCCCTCTTTGCGCTAAATGCCGCGCCAACGAGCGAGTAAAACTGATAATGGCACCTTTGGTAGAAGAATAATCAATTAAGCGTGGGTTACCTACATAAGCAGTCACTGACGAAGTATTAATAATGCTGCTTCCTGGTTTCATATGCGGTAAAGCTAATTTCGCCAAATAAAAATATGCAAATATATTCGTTCTAAACGTACGCTCTAATTGCTCCACTGTAATATTCTCAAAATCACTTTGAACATGCTGCTCACCCGCATTGTTAACCAAAATATCTAATCGACCAAAATGACTCATCGTTTCATCAATAATTCGCTGACAAAAATGAATATCGCCCACATCACCTGCAAGACATACACACTCTTTCCCTATGTGATTCACCATCTTTTTTGTCGCGACCGCATCTTCTGTCTCATCAAGATACGCAATCACCACATCCGCTCCTTCCAGTGCATAACAAAAAGCCACTGCACGACCTATACCGCTATCACCTCCTGTAATAATAGCGACTTTATCTTCCAATTTACGACAAGAATGATAATTACCACCTAGCGACTCAGGCAAGGGATACATTTCTGATTCAATCCCAGGTTGTCTATTTTGATGCTGCGGCGGAAGCGTCGTCTCAGTCATAAAGCTCCTTGCTCTAATTAATTAATGAATAGTTTTATTATAGGAAACGATAATAGAATATCTCCTTCGGACACTTCCTATACGTATTAGTAAAATCACTTAATTGATTAAAAGTATCTAAGTATGTTTTTTATAACTTCATAAAGAAATATTTTTTTATGCTGTAACCTGTATCAGCGTTGTCACAGTAAACTGACACGCTTATAATGAAAACCATAAAAAAATAATTTCATCTTCTTATCAAAAAATTTGAGGAGGTTATTATGTCAGGCACATCACCAGGTGGAAAAAAAGCAGCTCAAACGCGTGGGCGTGAAAGCTTAAGCGCCGCAGGAAAAAAAGGTGCGGAAGCAAGAACGCATGTAAGCAGAGTAGAAGGCGGAAGAAAAGCCGCTCAAACACGGGGGCATGAAAGCTTAAGTGAAGCAGGAAGAAAAGGTGCAGAGTCTCGTACACACGAAAGTAGAGTGGAAGGAGGGAGAAAAGCCGCGCAAACGCGTGGACACGAAAGCTTAAGTGAAGCAGGAAGAAAAGGAGGCCAACACTCACATGATCGTGAAAAGTAATAATCAAGTGTTTGAGAGGTAAATAGGGGCAAGTAGCCCCTATTTTTTTATGGTATTTATTTTCCTATTAGGTATTTTACTAATCACCCTGATGCAACTTCCGAAATAGTAAATTTGCTTCTTTCATTTAAAAATAAGTCTCACTAAATTTTATTAAAGGAGAAACATTTATGACTCAATCGCATTCAACACTCTCTGCAAGTGAACACGCTTATCCATGTGGGGTAAAATGTATTGCCTGGAGTGCGATCGTGGTGGGCGCATTCGCGATGATAGGTTTAAGTTTTTTACTTGACTTACTGAGCTTATCGATAGGCTTTTCTGCTTTTTCGGCAATGGAGGATAATGAAGTCACGTTTGCGATGGGTGGATTTATCGGTCTGGTTATTATCACTCTTATCAGCACCTTTGTGGGTGGTTGGTTATCAGGCTATTTAGGACGCCCTTATTGCACCAAACGTAACCTAGGTGCTGTGTATGGGTTCACCACCTGGTGTCTTGCGTTGCTCATCTCCATTTTGATTGCTTCGGGAGTAGGGCAATTTATCGCAAATTATAGCTATCTTATTAGTCGGAATATGCCTGCCATTGCCCTCTCTGCTTCAACAGTCTCACCAAAAACAGCCGCTGGCTCGTTGAGTATTGCCACTTTTGTCGCATTTTTTCTCTTTGCAATTGGTGCACTCTCTGCCACTCTTGGTGGGCGTAACGGTATAAAAATGAAAGAAGAGTAATAATAAAAGTTGCTAGCATCGGAAAGATGCTAGCAATTATTTTTTCAACTATTTTTTTAAGTAGCAGGTGTAGTTGCTGTGGTAGGTGGTGGCGGAGGAAGGGATTTTCTGTAGTTATACGTAATGGTTATCACAATCGCAATGGCTGCGATAACAATAATGGCAATCACAAACCACGGATAATTTTGATCTGGTCGAGTATTTGACATACATCCTCCTCGTGATTATTCATTCCAATAAGGATTCGTTTTATAAAACTCGTGAATCGTTTGTTCCCATTCCCTATCTGCCATATCAGGCCAATTGTCTTTATCAAAACCAGGTGCATTTTTTAATCTTTCTTTATCGACGTTCAAAATAAACACGTCTTTATCACCATCATAATGAATCGCCTTCCATGGCAGAGCAAATAATTTATCGCCTATACCAAGAAATCCACCATACGATAAAACTAAATATCGCACTTGACCGCCTACTTTATCCAATATGATTTCCTTGATTTCCCCCAAATCTTCACCTGCTGGATTTTGCACAGAAACACTTATCACTTCACTTGCTTTCACTGTTCGATGGATAGCGCTTGTTGTATTCATCTTAATTTCTCCTTAAAAAAATTAATATAGATAACTAAGCGATATGCCTCAATTTGGTGGAAGTCCGCGATGAATTAGGAAAAATACTACTCAAATACTTTTACTATTTCCACTGTAGGAAAATTAGCTTTGACATGATGAGTATCTGTTTCAAGAAATAATAATTTTAAATTCGGTCCCGCATCTTGCGTGAAATACAACTCCATGCCTTGTTGGCGCAGCGCCCAAATTTGATGCATAGCCGCAATCGTTTCGGGTAAAAAATAACAAACAGCCGGCCAACTCGCTAACATGGTAGCATGCATGGTTAAAGCGTTAGATTCTGCTGTACCGCCTAATAAAGAAAAATTTTTAGTATGCAGTGCTTGTTTCAGTATAGCTAAATCTTGCATCACTTTTTTCGGCCACGCACTGTATAAAATACTGCTATCCACCGTACGCTGCATCGCTTCGCGAGAGGAAATTGGTTTTTGTTTTTCACTCATCGTCAATAGACCCACGCGCAGCATGGGCCACTCGATCGCTAACGGCTCGGCGACACTATCCATGCCGTCAGGCTGAACGCCTGCATGCCATTCGACAAATCCTGTCCAAAACGACCGCGCTGCACTACCACTGCCTAAACGCGCTAAGATAGATAATTGACGCAGGGTTAATTGCCAGTTAAATAAATCATTCAACGCTGACATGAGAGAAGCAAAACCACAAGCAGAAGAAGCGAGCCCCGCTGCTGCCGGAATATTCATTTTAATATCAATATGCACATGCCATTTTTTCTCGGGACGAAATAAATCGAGAAATTGACTGATGCGTTTGGCAAATTCAGAATGAGCAGGAATGGCTTGATTATTTAACACCACGGTATCATACGCTTGATCTTGTAGCGTGATGGTTGTCATCGCCCCTTTATCAAGTAATGCAATGGATAGACTGGAAGTGACGGGAAGATTAAGCTCCACATCCCGTTTACCCCAATATTTTACTAAAGCAATATTAGTGGGTGCGAAAGCTAAACCTTTTTCATGTTTAGGATCTTGAGGAATAGGTTGACGAAAAATCGCTTGCACGACATCAGATTTTTTCACAATGCACTCCTTGTTGGCTCATCATGACCGAAATGCGTTGCGCACTAGGATGCTCATGCGTGGATTCGCCTAAGCCAATGACGCAATCGCCTAATCCCGAACCAGAAATTTTAGCGCCGAGTATAGTCGATTGTTGGCGCAATCCTTCAATCAAATCGCGAAGTAGCGGTAGGCTAACACCTAACGATTCCATCATGCCTTGTTGAACATTCATCATTTCTCCTAACTTGGCCCATGCGCCTTGTCGTACATGTTGTATGCCATCTAAGGCACATTGCCCGATGCTAGTATGCAGATGACGAAACAGTTGCGGATGTGCAGAAAAATACGTTTGTACGCGCTTGATAGCTTCTACGGTAGGTGTTTTAAAACCAGCATAAAACACACTGATCGGATGCAAAGTAGATAATTTTTCG
>SCTP01000004.1 GCA_004322325.1 Gammaproteobacteria bacterium
TAACTCGGCCTCAAGGCATCTGACGGAATAAGGTTTACCTAAAATTTCAATCGTCGTGGTGGTGATATTGTCGTTCATGGTAGCTTCTCGATGGCTTTTAACATAGTAACCAAGGTATTAATCTGCGAAACCGCTTTCTGCTGTTTCACTTTTAATGACTCTTGCGACTGCCTCAGCAGATCATGCTGCTCAAGCAGAGCTTTTATTTGATACTCAAGGCGATTTAACAATTCTTCCATGGCGGCTCCCTTTTGCTCTATAATACACACCGTTAAACAAAAAGTGTATATGACGACTAGTTAAATGAAATATCCAATTGAATTAGCCGAATGGCAAGCCTTAGTTGAGCATCAGCACCACCTTTCACAGCAGCATATGCGGGACTGGTTTACGCATGAAGATGAGCGGTCTAGCTGCTTTTCCCTGCAAGCGAGCGGCATTTTTCTCGATTATTCGCGTAATCGCATCCAACCCGAAACCCTCGCCTTGTTACGACAGCTTGCCGAAGCGGTCGGTTTAACGCAGAAAATCGAGGCATTATTTGCGGGGGATATCGTCAATCCAACGGAAAATCGGCCTGCCTTGCACACCGCATTACGGGATCAGAATCACACAGCTTGCCTGGTGAAAGGAACCGATATCGCTCCCTTGATCCAGCAAGCACAAGAAAAAATGCGCCAGTTGGTGGCAGCCATCCATTCGCAAACCTGGAAAGGTGTCACGGGTAAGCCAATTAAGCATATCGTTAATATTGGCATCGGCGGATCTTATCATGGGCCTCAACTGGGCGTGTTAGCCCTGAAAGAATTTGCGGTAACACCGCTCCATTTCCACTTTATTTCCACCGTCGATAAAGCCCATCTCAATGATGTGTTAGAGCAAGTCGATCCTGAAACCGCTTTGTTTATCATTTCTTCCAAATCCTTTACTACCATCGAAACCCTCACCAATGCTCAAACCATCGTGACTGAGATGAAACAGAAATGGGGAGAAGCGGTGATGAAGCATCACTTTGTCGCCGTGACAGCTAACCCTCAAAAAGCCATCCAATTTGGCATTCCAGAAGAGCATATCCTCCCGCTGTGGGAGTGGGTAGGGGGCCGTTATTCCGTCTGGTCTGCGATCGGGCTGCCATTAATGCTGATGATAGGTGAGCAACATTTTGTGGATTTTCTAGCCGGTGCACATGAGATGGATCAACATTTTCGTCAGGCGGATTTGAGTGAAAACATGCCGGTACTGCTGGCGTTACTGGGTGTGTGGTATACCAATTTCTTTGGCGCAACCGCGCATGCCATTGTTCCTTATGCGTATCGCCTGCGTTGGCTGGTACCGTATTTGCAACAGGTC
Source organism: Gammaproteobacteria bacterium (assembly GCA_004322325.1). Taxonomy (GTDB): domain Bacteria; phylum Pseudomonadota; class Gammaproteobacteria; order DSM-16500; family DSM-16500; genus Aquicella. The sequence continues at coordinate 1,351 of SCTP01000004.1, forward strand.
GATATGGAAAGTAATGGTAAGCGTATTAATCTTCAAGGAGATGCTATTCACTATACAACGGGCCCTGTCATCGTGGGCGAAGAGGGGTGTAATGGGCAACATACCTACCATCAATTACTGCATCAAGGACAACACCTCATTCCCGTCGATTTTATTTTAGTTAGTCAAACAACTTCGCAAGACAACAGCGATACACATCAATCTATTTTACTGGCCAGCGCATTAAGTCAAGCACAAGCCTTAATGCAAGGGAAAGAATCTGTGCAATTTGCACACCAATCCATTCCTGGTAATCGTCCAAGTAATATTTTATTCCTTGACCGCATCACCCCTAAAACACTCGGCGCCTTGTTGGCACTCTATGAGCATAAGATTTTTGTGCAAGGCGTGATTTGGAATATTAATTCATTCGATCAATGGGGTGTTGAACTCGGCAAGCAATTATTGCCTGATATTTTACACCAGATTAAAAAACAACAAGGACAACGATGATTAAACACGGTGCGCGTTTTTTATTAGTTATCAGCTTAACGTTTTTGTTCACTGCTTGTGGGCAATCCGGTGCCTTATATTTGCCGCCGCCGAGTACAATGGGGGATACGCCAAATGCCGACCACGCTTCACTTCACTAAAATGCACGGGCTTGGAAATGATTTTGTCGTTATGGATCCTGTGACATTATCCATCACAGACATCGCTCAACTTGCGCATCGTCACATTGGCATCGGCTTTGATCAATTACTGGTGATCGAGCCTTCATCACGAGCCGATTTTTTCTGCCGTATTTTTAATGCGGATGGAAGTGAGGCAGAACAATGTGGTAATGGATTACGGTGTGTCGCTCGCTTTGTGCATGAAGAAAAACGACATCCTGCCTCGCATTTAACGATTGAAACGAAAGCAGGGGTGTTTCCTATTTTAATTAAAGACTATGATCATATCCGCGTGACGATGGGTGCACCGCAACTTCAAGAAAACAAGTTGGAATTAATGTTGACGCAACAGTCAGTCGTGATGAGTGTGTTATCAATGGGTAATCCCCATGCGGTGATGGCAGTAGAGTCAGTAGAAACTGTCCCTATTTCACAATTAGGCCCCGACATTGCAACACATGCCTTTTTTCCGCAAGGGATCAATGTTGGATTCATGCAAATTATTACGCCACATCATATTCGCTTGCGTACCTTCGAAAGAGGAGCAGGTGAAACGTATGCTTGCGGCAGTAATGCGTGTGCCGCGGTGGCAGCAGGTATAGCCCATGGTTGGCTGAAGTCGCATGTGCAGGTGGAATTTCAGCACGGGTCTTTGCATATTGAATGGGAAGGTGAGGGTAAGCCGATCCATATGACAGGACCGGCAACGAAAGTTTTTGATGGGGTCGTTACTTTATAGCGCCTTAAATAATTGGCACCAACGACACTTTCCTTTTCTCGCCATTCTTATCCAACACCACTCCCGACTTATCAATCGCAATGACTTTCGATCCATCGGTCGGCAACACATCCCCTACTGATACGTTGTAAAGATTACCTTGATACCCCAACACGGCACTCCATTTATATTGCAGTTGCGTCACGGAAATCACCGTATAACTTGACGAGCCAGATGCAACCGGTGCGGGAGAAGCAGACGCATTGGCAGCGGGGGGAGCAGCCGTAGAAGTCTCATTCGCAAGACCTTGTGCATAAGCTTGTGGCGTTGGTTGCGGGGTTGAAGGGGCTAATAATTGGATGATGCCTTTTTCAGCCGCCACCGTATCAAATTTCGCTTTCATGATGGCTTGGTTTGTTTCTGCAATCTCTTTTGACACTTTTAACATTTGTAATTCATTTAATGCCGCTAAATATTTTGCCTCTGTTTCTTGCTGTAATTTCGTCGATTCCCCTTCCTGTGGTGGTGATACGGGGGCCGTTGCCTTGGGTAATTGTGCTGGCTGCGGTGCGGCTGGTTGGCCAGGGGGTGTCATGCCACCCGCCGCCATCGTGGGAGCAGAACTATCCGGCGTAATACTTCTGCCCGAGACAATCAACTCCTTTGCCTGCCATATAATCGCAATGACAATCAAAATAAAAATGCCTATTGTCACTTTTTGACGTGATGCTGTACTCGAAGCTGTTTTGTCTGTGGCCATAGTTAACTACCTAATGCGTTAAGAATTAATGAACCTGATATGATTCCATTCGTTAGCTTAATATCCATACTTTGTAGAGTAAGAGGCAAATCCTGCAATTGCTCGCCAATCAAAGCTAATACGATGGATGATACATTATCCAGTTTAATCGTCACCTTTACCTCTGTAATTGCACCTTGCGGTGTAAAAGTATCTAGACTGATATGATTTCCAGGATAAACCGTCGCTAATCGATCTACTAGGGTCCCTATCACTTCATTGAGAGAATATATATTCTCTGGCGTAGGCCGTGACAGAGCAGAAATATGAAGGGTTAGGTAAATCCCATCTGGTTTAATAGTAGGCGTCGCTCTATTATTCTTCGCCCAAGCAAATAAAGTCTCTACTTTCATGCCGGCTGATTGTACTAAAGCGGTCAAGGAACCAGTTGTATAATTAATCTTGAGAGGGACCCATCCTGGCATGGTATACAATAAATTTAATCTGTCTAAAAATTGCTTTATTTCCTGTCCGGGTGCTGGCGAAGTTAATGCCGTTTTATAGGCTGCGTAAGTGTCTTCTTTAGGAAGAATAACCTGCTGCACTGCTTCATGTGCCGTTAAAAACGACCACAACCACCATCCTACGACCACCACTACCACACCAATCACAATTTGGCGCGTAGGAAATACACCGATCCCATGCGCCTTTAATACTGTATCAACTAGTTGCAATTGATATATTTTCAGCAACGGAACAGTAGGGAAAACCGGGTTATCTAAAACCTTAAACGATTTGACTGCCTTAGGTTCAAAGTTAAATTTGCCTTCTTCCGGTGTTTGGCTGATAGGCACATTACCATAAATATAAATTTCAAAATTATTTTGCTGGGTTAAGAAAATGATGAGTTCTTCAGGAATACTTTCGAGGGGGAAGCTACCATCTAAATACACACTCCCACTTTTGACAATAACAAGTATGGCTTCCGTGGTATTGGGAATGGCTTCACAATAAATCATGTCCATCGGACGTTTAAAATTATGCCAAATGGACTCGCCTAAGAGATACCCTGTATCCGGCGAAAAAGCGACTTCGTATTGTGACCCTTTTCGCTGCAAGGTGATATAGTCGCCGTAGTTTTGACTAAGCGCAAGAACTTCTTTCTTTAACATACTCTTTTGCTTCGTCGACATCACATCGCGATAAGACGGTATAACAAAATGCTCTCCATCTTCACGAGTGATATAAGGCATTATGCGCTTCCATTCAAAACGATGGGGGTGATTAAAATAATCGTTTCTTTAGTGATTTGCGAAGAGCCTTTACCCCCCAATGCTTGCGAGGTTAAAAATTGATTCGCCCTGGCCACATTAACGACTTGCCTAAACCCAGACAAGATTAACGTATCCCCTGATTTAATCATGCTACGTTGGCTAAAATGCTTCTGACTCACATTCGGTACTTGGATGGAGGTACTATTCGGTCCTGTTCCCGACGAAGCGTTAGTAAACCCATTTGAAGTCGAAATATCAGCATTAATTTGGATATAAATATTCTCTTTTAAGATCTTAGGCAGAATATATAATGTTAACCCGGTGGTAATAGAACCAGGTGTTAACTGAGAGGTCACCGTATTATTCACACTGGTACTGCCTTCACTGGAACCACCTGATAACGTCGTATTTTGTACACTCGCTAAATAGCCTTGTGTATCCACC
>SCTP01000262.1 GCA_004322325.1 Gammaproteobacteria bacterium
TGTTAATGCGCAAGCAAGTTGTCGAACAGCAATATTATCAAATGGTTTTTTTAAAATAAGCAAATTATCTCGCTGACCTAGCTGCTCGATGGTCTCTTCCCAGCTATAATCTGAATAAGCCGTGCAAATAACAACTTGGATGTTGGGATCTAATTCCCATATATGCTTAATCGTTTCGACTCCATCCCACCCCGGTGGCATACGAATATCGACAAAAGCAAGCGAATAAGGCTGACCATCTTTGATGGCGTGTGCTATTTTCTCTACCCCTTCTTTTCCTTGTGCAGCAGTTTCAATTTCAAATTGAGGCAATTTTTCTTCTCGTTCACTCTCACCAAAAATTTCTTTTTCCATTGCCAGCATGTGTGAACCACTGTTACCTACATTTCGATTGGTAGTTAATATCTTCATGAAATCCTGATGAATCGCTGGGTTATCATCAATAATAATGATTCTCAAGTTGTTACTCATTTGATTCTTCCCCAGATGATTTAGCTCTTTCCCTCTTTTTAACTATAACCCTTCTTTTTATTGCGATTATTAAAAACCAAAAAAGTGTCGTTTTTTTATTCATTTTAATTATTTTGAATAATATTTCCTCTTTTTACCCATTGATGAACGGGAGAAGCTCCCATGTAATACACAAGCTCAACGGGATGTGCCACATTCCATACCACGAAATCAGCTATCTTCGCTTGAGTGAGTGTGCCAGACGTAGCTTGCCACCCCAATGCTTTGGCTGCCTGGCATGTCACACCGGCTATCGCTTCTTCGGGAGTTAATCTAAATAACGTACAAGCCATATTTAACACGAGCAATAAAGATAGAATAGGCGAGGTACCAGGATTACAATCGCTAGCAATGGCCATCGGCACACGATAGCGGCGTAATAAATCAATCGGCGGTAATTTACTTTCGCGTAAATAATAAAATGCACCGGGTAATAACACAGCAACGGTTCCTGCTTGTGCCATTGCCTCGACACCAGCAAGCGAGAGATATTCAAGATGATCGACGGATAAAGCATGATAATTTGCTGATAACGCCGTACTGCCAGAATCAGACAATTGCTCAGCATGACATTTAATAGCGAGTCCATATTTTTTCGCGGCTTTAAATATTTTTTCCGTTTGCTGCACATTAAAAGCAATTTTTTCACAAAAAACATCAACTGCCTCAGCCAAATGCTCTTTTGCAACCAGCGGAATCATCTCATCACAAACAAGGTCGACATACTCATCGGGCTGATTAGCATATTCGGGTGGCAGCGTATGCGCTCCGAGAAAAGTTTTATAAATCGTTACCGGTAAACTCGCTTCGATGCGTTTAGCGACCCGTAACATTTTAAGTTCCGTGGGCCAATCTAATCCATAACCAGATTTTATCTCCAGCGTGGTTACGCCGGATTGCATCAACTGCTGTACTCGCTTTCTGCTTTGTTGAAATAATTCTTCTTCAGATGCTTGGCGCGTCGCCCTTACCGTTGATTGAATTCCACCACCTTGCCGCGCAATTTCCTCATAAGAAACACCTTGCAACCGTCTTTCAAATTCATGTGCTCGATGACTCGCGTAAACAATATGCGTATGACAATCAATCAAACCGGGTGTGATACACCGCCCTGCTACGTCATGGACTTGTTTTGCTAATACTTCTGGCTTATCTGGCAGGGCTTTCATCTCTCCCACCCAAGCAATACGCTGATCTTGGATAGCAAGCGCTGCCGGTTGTAATAAACCATATCCTTGCTCGCACGTGGCCACTGTACCATTAATCCAAATTGCATCCCATGCTGTCTGCATATCTTCTTGCCATTATGAAACAAGTGCAACAGAATACCATTATTCGCCAAACGAAAACAGGAAGGAAACAGAATGGATGCCCCTTCGCGACATGATCCCTCACGCCAAATTCGCGCCCCGCATGGTACGCGCTTAACAGCAAAAAGCTGGCTCACGGAAGCGCCACTGCGGATGCTAATGAATAATCTTGATCCGAATGTCGCTGAAATACCCAGTGATTTGGTGGTCTATGGCGGCATGGGTCGGGCAGCACGCGATTGGCCTTGTTTTGATAAGATTATCGAATCGTTAACCAACTTAAATGATGATGAAACCTTACTGATCCAATCCGGTAAACCAGTAGGCATTTTTAAAACACACACGAATGCACCGCGTGTCTTGATTGCCAATTCCAATTTAGTTCCCCATTGGGCAACGTGGGATCATTTTAATGAATTAGATAAAAAAGGTTTAATGATGTATGGCCAAATGACAGCTGGCTCTTGGATTTATATTGGCAGTCAAGGCATTGTGCAAGGGACGTATGAAACTTTTTCTGCCGCCGCTCAACAACATTACAATGGCCGTCTGAATGGTAAATGGATACTCACTGCCGGCTTAGGGGGGATGGGTGGCGCACAACCACTCGCTGCTACCATGGCAGGCGCGTGCCTGTTAGCCGTGGAATGTGACAGTAAACACATTGAACGTCGTTTAGAGACAGGCTATTTGGATAAACAAACGGCGAATTTAGATGAAGCACTAGCGATGATTCGCCAGCATTGTACGGCCGGTAAAACCATTTCCGTCGGCTTACTGGGTAATGCAGCC
>SCTP01000036.1 GCA_004322325.1 Gammaproteobacteria bacterium
CGGAACAGCCTGCTTGGGCAATGACGCTGAATCAATCGGGGGAGACGAGGGTGTTGTATCCGGATAAGAATGGGGTGATTAAGGATAGTCAGGGGAAGCCGTTGGCGTGTTGAGATGAATAAAATATAGTCGTTTCTATTTTTCCGTTTTTGAGTGAGCATTTTGCTTTTGTAACCTGACAACCTACTAACTCTCTCGTCGAGCTTACATGCGTACCGCCACACATCCTTGCCGATGAACCGATTTGAATGTGGCGAATGCTATGGCTGTTAGCAAAACAAGATACTGGCAAATCATCCTGGATGGATTGTTTAATACAATGGTTGAGATCATTGCAAAACTGTTGCAGGTCATTTGGTTGTGTTCTAAGTTCGATTTTAATGTATTCTTCCCCTGGAAAATGGTGTCCGTGACTTGCTTTAGCAGAATAAATATTAAAAAGCGGATTAAATTCTAATATATCGGCAATAAGATGGCCTGCTGAATGAGATCGTTGACATTGCTGTCTAAAAGAAGTGTTAACGTGCGCTTCTATTGGCATGCCAGGCTGAAATTGATCGGTGTTTATTTGGGCAGCATCTATAAAATGATAGATAGCAAGCTGAGATTTATCTTCTTTGACGGTGATGACAGGGAAGCCATTTATTGTTCCTTGGTCTGCAGGTTGTCCACCTCCTTGAGGATGAAATATTGTTTTTTCTAGTACCAAACCAATGGCATTCAACATTTGGGGTTTATTATTAACTATTATTTTTATTTGCTGTTCAATGGTGTGTGAAAGAATGGTTTTAATGTGAAAAATATTTTCATTTTCATATAAGCGGGCAGAATGTTGCATAGTTAATTCTCCAACTGTTAAGCTTGGCGGGCTATTTTAGTCTATTGTAGGGCATGTGGGAATCTGTGGAGGATAAATTAATATGAAAACATTATCACTAACAATTCCCCGACATTCCTAATAATGAGCCGATTATAGCCCTTAATCGGCTCAAAAATCGCTTGAATATGAGCCGATTAAGTGTCATAATCGGCTCATGATGAAATATAATTGGCAGCAACCAGATTGGCCTCATTTTCGCTACGATTTATCGACCATACATGAAACCCTCTTTGCTATCGCAGAAAAAACGGGTCTTATCAGTGGTAAATTAACGCATTTAGCTGATAATCTCCAAACGGAAGCAATGATTAATCTCATGATAGAAGAGGCAGTTAAAACCTCTGAAATTGAAGGGGAATACATTAGCCGGCTGGATGTGAGATCCTCTATTAAAAACACACTGGGGTTGAACCAAGAAACGGTCCGAGTGCACGATAAGCGAGCGCAAGGGGTCGTGGAGATGATGTTTGACGTGCGGCGTACATTTAAGCAATCGCTCACGAAAGCAAAATTATTCGATTGGCATTTAATGCTACTCTCCGGTTCTTTCAACCCCAACTTGAGTATTGCTTGCTGGCGAACACATAAAGAGCCTATGCAAATTGTGTCGGGGCATCATGGAAGGTGGGTGGTACATTATGAGGCGCCGCCATCTCAAGATGTGCCTAAAGAAATGGTAAAATTTATCCGCTGGTTTAACAGCACAGCGCCTGGTAAATCCCAAGCGATTAAATTTGCTCCCGTACGCGCCGCTATCGCCCATTTGTATTTCGAAAGTATCCATCCATTTGAAGATGGCAATGGTCGAATTGGCCGAGCCATTGCTGAAAAAGCGTTGTCGCAAGGCTTTGGTTATCCGGCGATATTAAGCTTATCGCAAGCCATTGAAGCAGAAAAAAAAGCGTATTACGCCGCTTTAAATTCAGCTTCAAGGTCAAATGAAATCACAGCTTGGATTCAATATTTCGTCAATATTGTCTTAAATGCTTTGATTGAAGTTGAGGCACAGATTAATTTTATTCTAAAAAAATCAGTATATTTTGATACTTTTAAGAATATTTTAAATGAGCGGCAATTAAAAGTAGTACGGCGCATGATGGAGGCGGGAGTAAAGGGATTTGAAGGTGGAATGAGTGCTAAAAAATATATGAAAATATCAGGGACATCGAAAGCAACCGCGACGCGTGATTTGCAACATTTGCTGCATATAGGCGCCTTAAAACAAATAGGGAGTGGCCGTAGTGCTCGCTACGAATTGAATTATTCATCACCTTTCCCTAATCAGATCGTAATATAATAAAAAAATAGAGGGAAAGGAGTAGGCGATGAAGTTATTTTTTCATGGAAAATTAACTAATACCTTGCTTTTAATAGCATTTCTGATCCTCATGGCAACAGGGATTTTTGCTTATTACCAAATTTATCATCTATTGAAATCAAATACTTGGGTCATTCATACCCACAACGTTATGGAAACAGCGAACGAGTCTTTATTGGCAGTGACCATCGCGGAAGTAAAAGTTGAACGATATTTGTTAGCAGGTGATAAAAATATCAGTCAACCAGTGCCAGAATTGCTGCAGTTGACGAAAGATAGCATAAAAAAATTGAAAGAATTGACGAAAGATAATCCCATTCAACAGAAAAGATTGAAGGTACTTGAACCATTAGTAAAACAAAAGATCAATGCCTTACAAAAAGCGATATCTTATGTTTTTCCTCAACATAAAACAGAGGCTACTAAACTAATAGCAAGTATGGAACAACAAAAAATAGCTCAACAAATTAGAAAAATACTCCTTTCTTTTAATAGCGAGGAATTACACTTATTAAAAATTCGTAGTGATAATTTTAATAAGTATGTAGAAGAAAGTATTAAGATATTAATTTTATTTGGTAGTTTGAGTGTGATTTTGTTTCTGATTAGTTTTATTTTCTTATCTTATTTTTCAATGCTTAGAAATAAAGATCAAAAAAAATTACAAGAATTAAATAAACAATTAAAAACAAGTGAAGAAAGATTCACATTAGCTACAGAAGGCGCGCGTGTCGGTTTGTGGGATTGGGAGCCTGGTTCAGACTATGTATTCTATTCACCTTTTCTAAAAAAAATGCTCGGTTATACAGAGGAAGAATTTCCCAATACATTACAATCTTTTCAAAATATACTCCATCCAGATGATAACGATCGATTGTGGGATTTAGTCAACCAGCATTTACAAG
>SCTP01000263.1 GCA_004322325.1 Gammaproteobacteria bacterium
ATTAAAATTACCCTGAATTTTATACAATTCTCCACGAGTAGCATAGGGTTCATGGTAATAGGGCTGTAATTGAATAGCGTTATTGCAATCTTGCGAAGCATACGCAAGATCATTTTTAAATTTAAAAGCTATAGCACGTTTGCTATAAACTAAAGAAGTTTGCTGCAATTCTAGGGCACACGAATATTTCCTAATAGCTTCATCAAAATTTTTTCTTTCTAGGAAGTTATCACCTTCTCTTATTAGAATCTGACGGTAAAGTTCTTTATCGAAGTGTGGTGTAGGTAGCATTTTTTTCTCCTCTAACTTTATTTATTAATTTTCTAAAAGAAAAATAAGATCCACTAGCTATGATATTTCCTAATAAAGATAGAAAATTCCTTACCTATTTTTTACCTCTACTTCATGGATACTTAATAAATAGCCTAAAAGAAGGAGAGCGCGTTATGCCAAATGGTGCGGAGAATTTATTACTAAAAGGTATTGAATCTATCGAAAAAAACGCTGTTTTTTTGCTTAGTCCTGATGGGAAGGTGGTAAGTTGGAATCAGGGAGCAGAACGATTAACTGGTTTTGCAGCCAGTGAGGTGCAGCAAGAATCCATTACTAGACTTTACGAAGAAGAGGTGGTGAAAAGTGGATATGTAACCAATTTATTCACGCAAATAAAAGATCTTGGGTCTCAAAAAACAGAAAGTTGGTGGGTTCGTAAAGACAATAGCCGTTTCTTGGCATCTGTTAACTTAACTGCTATTTATGATGAAAGCCAACAATTAGCTGGATTTATTGGAATATCTGAGGACATAACAGAACGAGAAAAATTAGTAGAAAATCAGCGAATAGCTATTGAAGATTATCAATATTTTTTTCGAAGCTTTATCAGTGAGCTTCGTAATGCTATCACTCCAACTGGTATGACGGCACAAATGTTAAAACGTTCGTATAATATAATAAAACGTTTCGTTCTCCCTTATGCTGTTGCTTTATCAGTAGATAGTGTCACCAAAAAAACCATTCATGATAGTATGCAAGAAATAGAAGATTTAATTCATCTTATGCATAATTCTGCTAATGATCAAAAAAGAATTTCTGATAATTTCGTAGAATTCATTAAATTAGAGGAGCGAAGTGAAAAGTTAAATTATTCGTATTTTAACCCAAAAGAAATGATATTATCTCTTATTCGCGCATTTAACCGGCAAGCGAGACAAAAAAATATAAATATAAGTATAAAAGAAGAGTTACCAAAGGAAGATTTGTTTATAGAATGTGATGAAGTTCTTTTAACACAAGCATTGAGCAATTTGCTCAGGAATGCCATCAAAATTAATCAGACAAGAAGTGTTTCTATTACTATTTCTATGAAATATGAATCATTAATTTCTTCGCCCAATCATGTGGGAGTTACATTTAGTATATCTCACAGCGGAGGTTGGACGTTGGATGAAAAGAAGAAGCATAAAAAAATCACAGGCTATGATATACATGAAGCTACTCGTTATGGTTATGGAGGGTCAGATCTTTTTATTACTAAAGAAATTGTTAAATTAATAGATGGAAACATTGAAATTGAAAGTGAAAAAGAAAAAAGTACACAATTTAATGTTAACCTACTCTGCAGAAAAATTTCTCTAGAAGAAATAAAATCGATGGGAGGAATAAAGCGCCCTGTTTGTGCTGTCACGGGTCGTCAAAAAAATATTTTAGTTGTTGAAAATTATCCAACAAATCAGGGTATGTTTGATTTGTTTTTACAAGGAGAAAATCATAATTGCCATATTGCTAATAATGGAGTAGAGGCGATTGGTGAATGTGTGAAAAATAAATTTGATATTATTTTTATGAATATAGATATACCTATTTTAAATGGTATAGAGGCTACAAAACAAATTCGAAAAATAGAAAAAGAAGAAAATCGCCCTTCTTCTTATATTGTCGGTATATCTATTAATGCTACGCTAGAACAACAAAATAACGCTTATTTGGCAGGAATGAGTGATTATTTTTCTAAACCTTTTGATATGGAGCAAATTTCTCAAATAATATTGGATAGTGAAAGATTTTCTAATGGAGCTGCTTTGCCATCACAAAAAAGGGCAAGAAGAGGATCTATTGAATTATCTCCTTATGCATTATTTCAACCAACACCTACTTTACCTTCATTACCAACAGTATTATATACCTTCGAATCAGATAACTATAAAAATGCAAAAGTTGTCGTTGTTGCCGGTACATTTAATGGTTTGCTAGAAGACCAAGAAAGAGCGCTTAGCCCTGATAGTAATACAGTCACGGATTGGATAATGGAAAAAACACCAACAGGTCAATGGCGATTAGAAAAGCCGCTACCCATGGGCCATCATCAATATAAATTGGTAGTTGATTATGACCAATGGGGACCGCTTAAGGAGGTGGATATTTCCCTGCCTTCTGAAGAAAGCAGAATAGGAGTGTATTTATAAGAGGAGAGGGGTTATGCAAGAAAATATAGACGTAGATCATTTATTGCTAAAAGGGATCGAATCTATTGAAAAACATGCTGTTTTTGCTCTAAATACTAATGGAAAAGTTATACGTTGGAATGCGGGAGCAGAAAGATTAACCGGTTATGCAGATGGCGATATGGAAGAAAAATCCATTGCTCATTTTTATGAAGAAGAAAAAATAAAAAGTGGGTATATGGAGCAACTACTGGAAGAAGCAAAAACGCGTGGCCGTGCTAGAAGAGAAACCTGGTGGATTCGGAAAGACGGGAGGCATTTCTGGGCGTCGGTTGAGATTACTGCTATCTATAATGAAGGTGAGAAATTGCTTGGCTATTGTGTGATAAGTGAGGATTTATCGGAACGCAAAAAATTAGAAGAAGAACGGCTGACAGCTGAAGAAGACCATCGAAAATATTTAGCAAACCTTGTTGATACGATGTGTCATGAAATTCGTAATAACTTGACTGGCATTTTATCAATAGTGGAGTTAAAAGACTTATATTTTACTATGATTGATACGTTGACGGTTCCCTTGGATCCTGCTCAGAAAGACACATTTGAAAAAAATAACCATGAAGTAAAAAACCTTATTGAGATCATCTTATTATCTGCTGAACAACAAAAGAAAATTGTTGATAGGACACTGGCAATGTCTAAATTAAAAAAAGAAGAAGTAAAATTAGATTATTTAAAATTTAATCCGAAAAATGTCATTTTATACATGATTAAAACATTTACGCCGCAGTTAGAAAAAAAGCACTTAATTCTAAAGCCAAGTATGCCGCCAGAGGATTTTTTAATAGAATTAGATCAAGCACGTCTCATGGAAATTCTCATTAATTTAATTTATAACGCTATAAAATTCACTGAAAAAGGTGAGATTATGCTTTCCATGGCTTATAAACCTATACCAGATTCGATTGATGAAATTGAGCTTTTTATTAGTGTAGAAGATACAGGGATTGGTATGACGGAAGAAGAGCAGCAACGTTTATTTAAAGATTTTAGTCAAGCCAATATAGAGATTTCTTCTCAATATGGTGGTTCTGGATTGGGGCTCGCCATTACCAAAAAATTTATTGAACTAATGAAGGGACATATTGAGGTTAAGAGTCAGAAGCATGTAGGCACTAAATTTAGTTTTGGCATACCATGTAAAAGCTTTCTCTTGGAAGCAGAACAAGAGATAGAGATGGCAAAACGTCCTTCTCCTGCTAATGAAGTGCTAAAAAGAATCCTCATTGTCGAAGATAATAAGTCAAGTCAGAAAATATTAGAATTATTTTTAAAAGATCAGTGTTACCAAACTGTTAATAATGGGTTAGAAGCCATTGAAGCCTGCACCTCTTCTGCATTTGATGCTATTTTTATGGATATTATGATGCCTGTCATGGATGGATTAGAGGCTACTAAGCACATTCGAGAGATAGAAAAAGCAAAAAACCGTTATCCTGCGTTTATTGTTGGCTTATCTGCTGCGACTAAGGATCAACAACAAGCCGCCATGGAAGCAGGGATGGATGCTTATGTCACCAAGCCGTTTAAGAAGCAAGATATTATGGAAGTATTGTCACAACATGAAGGCTTTTCCACATTACCAGTATGCAAAAAACCCAGAGTCGAACCCCCTCCCCCTGAATTTCATCTTTCTTCTTATGAAGGATTAAGATTATTCCAGGCAAGACCTGCCTCTCCTTCACACACAATTACCCACACCTTTGAGTTTAATGATCAGGAGGCACAATCTGTCATCATTGCAGGTACATTTAACCAGTGGCTAGGAGAGCGTGGCCAAGTCAACAGGATCAGTCCTAACAATAACACAGCGAATGATTGGCAAATGAAGAAAGTAGCAATGGGTCGGTGGATACTCGAGAAGCCGTTACCTATTGGTCATCATCAATATAGATTTGTGATAGATAATGATCAATGGGGCCCGCTTAACGAGGTGGATATTGGCGGCTCTCCTTCTGCAGAGCTAGTATTTTCATCCCATTAATTTCTTTCATGGTTCCGTTGCTATTTTTTACTTAACTACTTAATAATGTCAAATTTTCGAGCTACCTGACTTTTTAACACTTGCAAGCATTTTTCACTATTAAGCGGTCGATGAAAAATATATCCTTGTACTTTATCGCCGCCATAATGACGAAGAAAATCTAACTGTCCATACGTTTCTATCCCTTTTATCACTATTTCACGATTCATATTTTTTATTACGCGAATCATAGTATTGATGATCACCGCATCCTCCGCTCGTTCATCCAAGCCTTGAATAAAACTTTTATCTATTTTTATTTTTTCAAATGGAAATTGCTTAAGGTAACTTAAGCTCGCATGCCCGACACCAAAATCATCCATGACTAAATGAATGCCCATGTTTTTTAATTCAATCATTTTCATTTTTATGTCACTTAAAATGCCTAAAATTGAATTTTCTGTTAACTCAAGCTCAATTAAAGCAGAATTAATTTGTGTTTCGACCAATAGTTCTTCAATGGTTTCGATAAAATTAGCTTGCTGAAATTGTTGCCCGCTGATATTAACAGCAATGCGTAAATAAGGGATATCTTGTTGTATCCATTGTTTTAATTGTAAAATAGCCTGACGTATTACCCAGTTATTAATAGGTATAATCAAGCCAGTTTCTTCTGCGATAGGAATAAATTCATGAGGCGAAACATTACCCAGGGTTGGATTGATCCAACGCAAGAGTGTTTCCACGCCTGTAATTTTATTATTGTGAAGTTCCATGATAGGTTGATAATACAGAGTGAATTCATTTTTCTTAATGGCATTATGCAAAGCATTTTCTATTTTTACTTTTTTCAAGACATGCGTATGAAATTGTTTATGATAAACCTGATAGATGCCATGGCCTTGTTTCTTTGCCGCATGTAATGCAGAGCTGGCATTAGTTAATAAGCTATTTGCATCGTGTGCATGAAGAGGATAAATGCTGATTCCAATATTGGAGGTTAAGGTAATCAGCTGATTTTCAATAGCATATGAACTCATGGATTTTTCGATCAACTCTTTTGCTAAGACAATAAGGTCTTTTTCTTGTGATAAGGCAGGAACTACTACCACAAAATTATCGCTTTCCCATCGTGCAATGGTCATGGTTTCATTGAGTAAAGAGCGAAACTTTTGGGCAATTTTTTTTAACAGTAAATCCCCAGTATTGTAACTAAAACTATCATTGATTTGCTGAAAATTATTAATATCAATAAATAATAAGCCTACCATGGATCCATTATGTTCAGCGTGTGTTATAGCTTGCTGGAGGCGATCAATGAGCAAAATACGATTAGGCAAGCCAGTTAATTTATCCTGAGTGGTTTGAATAAGTAATTGGCCAGCTGATTTTTTTAAATCAGCCGTACGGGCATTTAAAAGATGCTCCAAATTTTCCATATCACATTGAACTTGCTGGTGCAATTCCCATTTCTGAGTTAAAGCAGCTGCCAATTGGCGAATTTCAATCATTTCAAAAGGTTTTTTTAAAATAAAAAGATTATCCGATTTGTTTAATTCTTGGGAAATTTCCTCCCACCCATAATCAGAATAAGCCGTACAAATCACCACTTGGATATCTGGATCTATCTCCCACATTTTTTTGATTGTCCAAATGCCATCTTTACCAGGAGGCATGCGAATATCCACAAAGGCTAAAGAATAAGGTTGATAAGTTTTAAGGGAATCACGAACCATTTCTAACGCTGATTTTCCTTGATAAGCAGAGTCAATGATATAAGCCGGTTGGGTTGAACGTGAGATAATTGCGAACTCAGCGGTTATCTTTTTTTCTTGCGTATGCAGCACTTTACGATAATCATCGTGCACCGCGGGATTATCATCAATGATTAAGATTCTTTTTCGGTCTGATTTTAACATCTTTCAGGACCTGTTATAGTTATGAGTAAATTAAGTATAGCAGTTGAGCAAAAAAGTGTTGATTTTAAAGAGACAAAAGCAATTTTTTTGTATACAAAATATACAAGTTAGATGATAAATTTATACTGACTCAAGTGGTTGATATTCCTGTTGCGCATCAGAATAAGTAAAAATTTGGCCTTTTTTAACATCAAAAAACCACAAATGAATTGTTAGTTCTTGCTGGGTGACTTTCTCTTTAATCCACGGAAAGGTGAGACAGTTTTGCAGCGAGTGGTGAAGTGCAAGCTTCGCGTAATCATCGGCATCTTGTGGTGCTTTATGTTGTGTTTTTATCAAAGACACCCAGTTGGTGATAAAATCGTTTGAATTAGAATCTTGATGATCGCATAACACTTGAATACCGCCACATTGGCTATGGCCGAGTAAGATAAGATGTTTGACTTTCAAAAAACAGATTCCAAACTCTAATGCAGCGCTCGTACCATGATGAGCTTCGTCTTTTTCATAAGGGGGGATGATATTCGCTACGTTTCGCACCACGAATAAATCACCCGGGTCACATTGAAGTATCAAGGCGGGGTCGACTCGAGAATCACAGCAGGAAACAACCATAATCTGGGGTTTCTGGCCGTAATTAGAAAGGTATTGCATCACGGAGTTATCACTGAGTGCATATTTTTTTCTAAATAACTGGTAGCCGCTGAGGATTTTTGTAAAAGAATTTAGCATGTGATACTCCTAAAATTTAACTCATTTTAAATACTTTCGCTTCTTTTATCCATATCACCAACAACATCGCTACCAACAAATAAGCTGGCAATACGGTCAATGCAATATGATAGCTTTGCAGCGAGAAATAATGTACCCCATTCACTATTTTTCCATCCCATAGCAAGTCTAATAACTTACCAATACCAGGCTCTGTCACACTATCTAATAGCGCATCGCTTGTATTAATCATCGCAATCACGGTGGCAGTTAAGGCTGGTTTGTTAATCTCTTTTCCGATGGTAAAAACCAGCATAAAAGCACCCAGCTCAAAGCCAAAAATAAACAACAGGGTGGAAAGCAGCCACGTGGGTAGAAAATTACAATAGAGTACAGGGATCAAGGCTAAAAGAGCGATCAACGTGCTATAGAACAGCACTTGGCGCCTTTTTCCAAGACGATCCGATAAAATGCCTAATAACGGACTGCCTAGCCCTAAGCCGATAAAGATCAGCGAAATCATGGACGCGGCTTGTGTGCTGCTAAGGTGATACGCTTGTTGTAAAAAAGGATTGCCCCATAAGCCCCCAAAAATGGCGATAGGAGAAAACGCTAAGCCGCCATAAAAAGTCAGTAACCAATTTTGTTTATTTTTAAGCAGACAAATTAAATCACTCATGGCAATAGGTGTATGTGTTTCTACCACACGGTGTGTTGCCGGTGCATCGCGGACAATCAATAAGAATAAGGCGGCCAATGCAAATCCCACGAAGCCTGTGGCATATAAGCAATTTCGCCAACCCATGAGATCAATAAAAAAAGATAAAGGGGCTTGACCAAAAATAGCACCTGCCATGGCTGCACTGGCGAGTAAGCCGCCCACAAAAGCGTATTGACGTGGGGAAAACCAGACGGCCGCTAATTTCATATAAGCAACGGTTGCAAATGCAACCCCTACGCCCATTAAGCCGCGGGCGAGTTGCGCCAGTAAAAGAGAATGCGCTTGGGAAAATAAAATTACGCCCAAGGCACAACTAAAAATGGCAGCCGATGTAAGCCAGCGTGTGCTGTATTTATCGAGCAGAATGCCGACAAATAACTGGGTAATCATGTAGGCATAGTAAAAAGTCGCGGCAAGGTTGCCTAAGCCAGCACCGGTTAAGTGAAACTCCCCCATGAGTTGATGGGTGATGACGCTGGGATAAATTTGCAGAATATATTTATAAAAAAGAAATCCTGCGCAAAGGCTGAGGATGAACAAAGGGTAAGATGTAAATGATTTGATTTGCTGCATTTTTGACCAAATTTTTTATAATTTTTTTATCATAACGGAGGAATCTTAAGGTTATCTTAAGGTGCTCACTTATCAAGTAATAAGACTTGATCTTTGAACGTTTCTAATTGTTCTTGCCAATACCGTGGCGTATTAAACCAAGGAAAATGCAGCGGAAAAGCGGGATCTTCCCAGCGTTTTGCTAGCCAAGCGGCATAATGAATCATACGCAATGTGCGCAGCGCTTCAATTAAATGACGTTCACGCGGATTAAAATCATGAAATTCGAGATAACCGTGCAAAATATGATCGAGCTGAGCATGACGCTCTTCTTCCGTGCCGCCTGAAATCAACATCCACAGATCTTGAATAGCGGGGCCCATCAGACAATCGTCTAAATCGACAATTTGCGGCCCTGTTTGATTCCATAATACATTGCCCGCATGACAATCACCGTGTAGTCGAATGTAATCGATGGGGCCTGCTTGTTGAAAACAAGCTTCGATTTTTTGCAAGGCTGTTTCAACGGCATGGCAATAATTATGTTTTAACTCATCAGGAATAAAATGATGCTCAAGTAAAAATTGATAAGGCTGATAACCATAACTTTGCACATCTAACCGCATACGATGTTGAAAAGGTTGGCAAGCCCCTACTGCATGGAGCCGTCCAATAAACCGCCCCATCCATTCGAGGTGATCTAAATTATCTAATTCTAAGCTACGGCCGCCTTGACGTGGAAATAAGGCAAAACGAAAACCGTTATATTCGTGTAAGGTTGTATCAGTCATCAAGGTGAGGGGAGCAACGACGGGAATTTCATGCGTCACCAATTCCGCTGCAAATTGATGTTCTTCCAGAATAGCGGCATTACTCCAGCGATGGGGTCGATAAAATTTAGCGATCAGAGGATCGGAGCCTTCTATACCGATTTGATAAACGCGATTTTCATAGCTATTTAAGGCGAATAAGCTGCCGGTGCATTGTAAACCGATACTTTCGATAGCATCTAAAATGAGATCAGGTGTTAAATTGTTATAAGGTTGTGTCGTCATAGGGACGTAGGATATAGGATCTACCCCTCTTTCTGCAATCTTTAATGGGGTGGGGGGGTAAAATCAGGTGGTGGTATTTTACCGTTGATTTGCAAAACGCCTGCGTCGCGGATAATGGAGACAATATAACTATCATTCTCTTGGGTGATATAACCTTGCTGTATCCAATTATTAATTTGCTGTTTGATATTATTTACCGCGTGCTGTTGTAATTCTTCAAGAGTGGGTATGCGTTGTTGAGGTGCTTGGTTTAAAGTGGGTGTTGGTACGGGTGAAGTGGCGCGCTCAGTAACCATCGCATTAATCTTGTCAGCAGAGCGTGCTGCAATTTTCTTTGCATAATTGTCAATCAGTAAATTTACTAAGGGAATAGCTATTTTTACGTTCATGTTGATATTAGCTTTTTGTGTTATTTCATCCATGGAGGCTGGTAAGGGTGTATTCGCAGGCCAGGAGAATGTTGCTTGCAGTAATAAATCACCTAAGGAGGTACTGAGTGTGATGGTGTTATTCATGACAGAAGTAGGAATGATAATACGAGGGAAGACTTGATAGGCCATGGGCTTATTGGGCAACGCTTTGAGAATTTCATTAATCCCTTGAGCGCTGAAATTATTGATGGATGAAGTTATCGTCAGTGGAGAAATGACTGTAATAGGTTGATCAGGTGCGCTGAGTTTATCAAGCGATAGTTGGAAGTTAGCATTCCAAAATATATCTCTTGCAGCGCCGAACGTGCAACCCATCGTGAGTTTATTTAAATCGATAATAGTTTTGCCAGCACTTTGGATGGATAAACCAGGCAGAGAAGATTGAGTTTCTCCATTCCATATATTATCAAACTGACGAGAGGCCTGAGTTTGATAAGAAATAGGTTGTATATTCATGTGAAAACTAACGGGAATTTGTGGATCGGTATCAGCATTGAAAGCGCCGATGGTCATGTTCATTTTTGTTCGGTCAATAGTTTGATCGGTAACATGAAAATCCACTTCTCCTTGCAACCCTTGCCAAGTGATTTTGCCTTTGCCAGGAATAATTTTATTAATAGCGGGTATATAAATTTGAGTAAACCAATCATCATAAAAAGTAGCTAAAGAATAAATTTGCATGCTGTTTTGAGAAACAAATGGAATATGGATATCATTTTGGATAGTGGCAGCGGCAAATTGCCAGTTTTTATTAATATCGTTGTAGACAAGAGGTCCATGCGTGATAGATTGATCGATAGTGACTTCGAGTTGAATCGGTATGGGTGGTGGAGGATTAGGTAAAATGGGTGTAATTTTTATTTTAGCAGAAGAATGCAGCCAACCTTCTTGATAATCGAGTACTTCGATATTGAATTGATGACCGGCATTAATAGCAGCGATGGTATCGAAATACATTTTTTTAAACCAAAAGCCGCTTGCTCCGGGAATTGCTGCGAGAATGCCGAGTAAAAATAGTAATAAAATCAGATAGGTAATTTTTCGCATGAGAAGGAGCCTCCTGCTCTTATTGTTTTATCATAACATAAGTTGCGGTGTTTAAAGGGTTCAGATACAATCTTTCCGCGCAAGAAAAAACGTTATTCAAATAAATCAATCATTAAGAAAAGGGATTCACTTTGTCAGACAATATTATTTTTGTGAATGGACGTTTTCGACATGAGCGTCTTGAAAAAGAATTAACAAAATCACGGTTGGCGCGTCCGATAGGAATAAAAGGTGCGCGTGATTTATTTTTAATGTTGGAAGATTTATTTCAACAGCATGGATTTCCTTCTTGCAGTTTGCATGATTTATTTTATTGCGGCTGTATTTTTTTAGGTGTGTTGTTTATCAAGATGCCTGAACATCCTCGACATGAAAAAAATAGTAATCAGGTGACGATACCTTTGCTAGCAGGAGCGAGCGCTGGGGTGGCGTTTGATGGTGAATGGGTGAAGCGAGCCTTCTTTTCAGCGGAAATGTGTAAGGATGTGCCGAATTTGGTGAATAGAGAAGCTAATTCGATGAAGCGCCGGTTAATTGAGACGGTGCATTTTATTAAGAATTTGGGGTTGTGTAAGGAAGGGTTGTTGAAGGTTGGGGAGGATAGGGAAGGTAAAGAAAAAATGTTTCAGGAGATTGAGTTTTTGTTGAGGAAGAAAATGGATAGGTTGATTGATGCTCAAGTGATTCGATTGGAACAGGTGTTGCGGAAGGGGATGATGGAATTTTTGTTGGTGGATAATGTGAGTCGGATGAGTATTATTGCGGGGATGAGTGCGAATCTTTTGCAGGAACCGTTGGAAGAGTTTATGCGTGCGGGGAGGGCGAAGTTTTTGCGGATGGTGGAGTGTGAGGGTTAGGTTTTTAGCAAGGTAATGCGAGCTTGTCATTCTGAGCGTAGCGAAGAATCTGCTTTTTTAACAGCTTACCGAATTACACCATGTGTGTTTTCTTGACTTAATGGAGAGCTAAAATTGTCAGGAGGTATTTCTTTATTGCTGCTTTTTGCTTGTCCCATTAATTTTAATCGCTCCTCTAAGCCAATTGGCGAGATTATCACCATAAATTTTAAGAGAGTATCGCTAATTGCTTGAATCCGGTGCTTACATAGCGGAGGAACGTAGGCAACGTCGTGTTGTCTGAATGACATTTCTTTTCCATCTAATGTTAAAATTCCTTCTCCTTCAAGACAGATAAAAATTTCTGTCTCTATTTCATGAGCGTGCTCGGGTACCTCGCCAGTTTTGGGCAATTCGTGTAGAAAAACGGTATGGTTCGTTTTATCTATGTTCCATGGGCTGATTTTAATGGTTATACAGTTTCCTCGAACGCCGGGTTGCCAGAAGGATTGGCCTTCTTTGGCGGGGATAAGCACAGCAGATGGATTTGACATTTTTCCTCATCAAATGATTGAAACGAAGGTAGAGGTTGATTATAATCCAAACAAATTTTAATAGATAATTTATTCTCATTAAGAACACAAAATAAGGAAATGCTAATGTCTTCTTCAGATAACTTGAAGCATAGTAATTATCTTCTCTTTTTAACGATGCTATATGTAAGTATTACACTTTGTTCTGGAGTGCTTACCTATCGGCTGGTTCAGTTGGGGCCAGTTTATACCCAAGCGGGAACGCTGGTTGTACCTTTATGGTTTATTCTGAGTGATATTATTGCAGAAGTTTATGGCTATCGAGTAGCGAAAAAATTAGTTTGGTTTAGTTTTATATGTCAAATGTTATTTGGGATAGCTTGTTTGTTGCTAATTAATCTGCCAAGTCCTACTTTCTCAGATAATCAAGCAGCTTATTTGGTTGTTTTAGGGTCATTTTTACATCTTACGATGAGTAAATTTGTTGCTTATATGGCAGGCGGTTTTATTAATATTTATCTGATTTCTAGATGGAAAATTCTCCTCCGCGGACGCTATTTTTGGCTAAGAAGTTTAGGGGCAACAACAATAGCAGAATTTATTTTTACTTTTCTTACGGTGTTTTTAATTCAGATGGGAAGATTACATTTGAAAGAAATATTGATGATAGTAATGGTGTCCTATTTTTTGAAGGTAATCTATTCGATTATTTTGGCATTTCCAGCTAGTTTAATCGCAAGTTTCTTAAAAAGAGCTGATGGTATAGATGTTTATGATTATAAGGTGAGCTTCCATCCCGCTAAAGTAATGGCTTAGTAATGATTATTTTTTTATTTTTGCAAGTAATAAGGCTGTTTTTTCTTTTAAAATTGATTCGCTACCATGTGTGTAAGCTATGTTATAGATGTCTTGAAGACA
>SCTP01000264.1 GCA_004322325.1 Gammaproteobacteria bacterium
GCTCTTCCGATCTCATCAACATCTTCTTGCTTCAACAACCGCAAAGTTACATTTTGATTTTGGTAAGGAAATATCTCTCTTTTCATGATTAATCAAAACTCATCAATATAATTTACATTAATAGCCTTATTCCTTAAATAAAGAAAACGCTAGCTCTGTTAAGTTATTCTTTATTCCAATATAACAAAGCCGATTTTCTATTGCATTTAAGTTTTAATTTAATAGCTCTTAGATGATCTTCTACAGTTTTAATCGATATTTTCATATTTCTTGCTATTTCTTTTGTTGTTTTACCTGTCGTTAGCAAAGATAAACAATGAAGTTGTTTCTCTGATAAAAATATGCTTGATCCTCGATGAAAAATAGAATAACTATTTCTTTTGCTTTCTCTTGAAGCTCCGGTGATAAGTGGCTTCATCGATATCGGAAGATCAATAATGTTTTTTATACCTGAGTTTATATTGTTTTTTGAGCTTTCTAAAAAATTTTCAGAGAAATTTTCAAGCTTATCTAGAGAGTTTAAAAACTTATTAACTGGATCAGTTGCTTCCTTTTTTGCAACATAGCAAAACATTTCGTAATATCCAGGATATTTCTTAATTATATCTAGCATTACCCCATGATTAAATAGGTTATATTCATCTGCGATTATTTCTGGCAAATTGTCATCTATTAATATTAAATTATAAATCTTTTTAAGGTTAGAATTATCTTCTTTTGGGGTTACAGTTAGCTTATATTCTTTTTCAAAATGATTTAAGAAAATATTTTTGTTAGTGCTAAGTAATACGCATTTTCCATTATCATAAAAACGACCGTATGAATAATATTGTAAATCTAATAATTCAAATACAGGTTTACAAATTTCTTTTATCTCTGATTCCGCAGTAAAAAGCACATTACTCTCATTAAGAATTGATTCTTGCATATAACTATCCCTAGAGTTATTTATTTTTGAATAATGGTAGGTACTTTCTCATCTGAGTAGTATTATGCGTACTTAATGGCTTTTTTTCACACTTTAGTAGAATTTTTATTCCAAGTTCACTTAGATTCATTTCTTGCATGTTATTTTAAAGGCCTTAATCCCAAAGTTAGACGTTATTTTAGCTGAATTTGACTAATTATAAAACAAGTTTAATAAAGATAATATAAAAGGGTAATTTAATACCCGGTATTTTCCTGGGTAGCGAAAATTAGTTGATGGTCTATAATCGCCCTCTGTTAGCGAAAGAGGGTGCATACAAAATGAGTGAGTGTTTTTTTAATTTGCCACAAAGGGAGAAGGGTTGTAATGCTTAAAGGAGAGAAAATTATCTTAGCAGTAGAGCCAGAATATAAAATTCTATCAAAAAAATTTAATCGCGATATCAGGCAATACGTTTTCACGATAAAAAAGGCTGAAATACAATTTGACCGTACAGCAAACGAGCTAGCTTTAGATAAAAGTATATTATTTTCTTTACCTTCTGAGGATATTTATGATGTCGGATATACACATGGTAGTGAGGCAGTTTTAAAAGAAAGAGTGGCCTTATTGGAAACAAAAAGAAAATTGAATAGTAAGTAATCTCATTCGATTTTTGATGAGGATTTGAAAAAAGGGATTTAAGGGAATTAGGCAACAATATTGTTAGTCAGTTATGCCTTTTTGATCTCTTTCAGCAAATACCTCTTTAGCTGTTGCTGTAGCATTTAAGGCAGCAGGAAACCCAGCATATCCAGCAATATGAGTCATAATATCGATCACTTCCTGGCGAGTAATCCCGATATTTAGCGCACAGTTAATATGATACGCCAATTGCGGTTTTGCGTTTCCTAAAGTAGCCAAGATAGTAATGGTAAGCATTTGTTTAGTTTTCAATTCAAGACCAGGTCTACTATAAAGATCACCAAAAATAAACTCTAACA
>SCTP01000037.1 GCA_004322325.1 Gammaproteobacteria bacterium
AAATGAGCGTTAGCACAGAAAAAATCACCTGTGTTTATGCCACACCTTATATTCGTCATGCTAAATATGGCATTATTTCTCATGCCGAGTTGTTTACGATTGCAGAAAATGCAAAGAAAAATACCGATATTATTGACTGGTTGCTGAAAACATCATTAAAACAAATCCACGAGTGGTATATAGCAGGGTTCAAACCAGAAGCGTTGTCCATTCAAGTTAGCTTGGCTCAAATGGAAAACACAAATTTTGTTTTTCGTATCGCACAAACTTTGCATGAATATAATACCCACTTTATTGAGATCATCTTTGAAATTACGGAAGACAAGGTTCCAAGAAAGATCACGCTGAACACAAAATCATTTTCTGCTTTAAGAGATCAGGGAGTAAAATTCGCCATCGGTCTTTACACGTTTGGTCAATTTGCCTTACATAAAGCCATGAATTTTCCTATTAACTACTTACATATCGATGCCAATTTGCTTTTTAAGCATGACAATATTACTCAAACGATTGTTGCAACGCTTCAGCATACAGACATTAAATTAATTGTGGTTGGTATTGAGACGGAAGAGCAAAAAGCACTACTTCAAGCAATGGGATATGATCTGATGCAAGGAAAAATATTTGATAAACACTTGCCGCATCTTTTGCCGGCAGAGAATTTTTAAAAGCTGCTTTGCTCTATCCATATCTTTTTCGCTCGGTAGAAAAATCGGTGAGCGAGTGAGCTTGATTGTGTTTGTAAAATGACAGTCCCTCGCTCAATATAGGTCAAGTTAATGGGTGTATTCTTTGTGGGTGCTAATAATACGCGGTAAATCGATTCCGCGGGAACAAATTGGCCTTTTTCTGTCGTGTAAGTAGCAATCTCTCCTCCTAGCTCACTTGCATGATAGCAGGGGGTTTCAACAGAAAGACTTTCATTTTTACATGTTAGCTCACTGACATTCAGAGGCTCAATCGCTATCACTTTGACGGGTATTGCCGGCTCACTTAAATCATGAGGATAAAAATAACCTGTCAAACCAATTTTAACTCTATTGTTGTCAATTTGAGTCACAAAGGCTTCTATTTGGGAAGCCTGCACGTTCACAATATCACCAAGCCATTCATTTTTTTTGATCACAGTGCCTGCCTGTAAATTTTCATCTTTATCAATCACAATGCCATTAAAGGGGGCGGTAATAAGGAGCTTTTTCCGCATGATATTGAGTCGTGTATATTCAGACGCACTCTTGTTCAGATTCGAAAGTAACACCGCTTTTTGTGTGGTATAGTTGAAATTCAAGTCCGAGCGGCGTAGTTCCTTTAAGTTTTTTTGATATTCCAATTCTGTGTCTAAAATCGATTTATCCAATTGCGGTGATGTAATACGCGCAATCACTTGATTTGCTTTGACGGCTGTCCCTGTTGGGGGTAAGGGAACATCCAATGTTCCTTCATGATCAGCAAATAAAAATTGATGTTGATAACTTAGTGTTGCGGGCAATCTCACTGAATCGCTCACTGGCAGGAAGAAGACAAGAATGGCTAGCAAGGAAAAAAATAGTGTAACAATAATGCGTGTATTAAAAGGAATTTTCTCTTTGTAATAAAACCAAACGCTTATTTCCGAGTAAATAGGACCTAAAATGAAATAAATCATCTCAATGGCAAATAAAATAATACCGACAATTTTTATAAAGAAATGATAAACCAATAAAGCAATACCAAGATATAAGATTAATCGATAAAGCCACGTGGTCAGTGAATAAATAACTAAAAAATAATGCATACGAGGAGAAAATTTTTCGGGCGGCGGTTCTTGCCAATCAAATAACCAACGACGAATTTGCCATTGAGTCAATGCAAAAGCTCGTGGCTGTAAATTAGGCATTTTTAATAAGTCAGACAATACATAATAACCGTCAAACCGCATAAAGGGACTTACATTAATTAAGAGACTAGCGACCCAATTGACGGTAATAATGACATAGCAAATCGATTTCAATGTGCTATTATCTACATTGCACCAAATGAGTGCCGCCACAATGGTGATGTACGTTTCCATCCACATACCAGCTAACGCAATATTCAATCGTTTCTCATTATTGAGCGACCAACTCAAGGTGGTATCTGTATATAGCACTGGCCAAAATACTAAAAAGGCAACACCCAGTGAAGGAACTTTGACGCCATACCGTTTGCACATATACGCATGGCCAAATTCATGAAATAATTTACATACTAAAAAAGCAATAAGATAAAACAGCAGTCCTTGCCAGGTAAAAATAGTTGGAAACGTATGGATAAAGCTGTCCCAGCGGGCAGTGAGTTGAGAGAGTGCGATGATGCCTAAGGCAATCATGACTAAACTCGTATAATAATTAAATAACACTTCTCCTATGATTCGTGTACGTGTTAAAAATTTATCGGGATGCCAAAGCGGGATTCTAAAAAACAAATAGTGTTCGATTAACCAATAAATAATATTTTCATTTTTAAACAATTTTTGTTCATGTGCTTGTTTTTTAATTTGATAACCGCTTTGTTGAATAAGATAATGTCGTGTTAAAAAATGTAAAAAATCCTCAACATCACTGAGTTCAATATGGAGAGACGTTTCACTATTGACGGCTGCCACAATGGCCAACGGATCAGCCAACTGCCAACGAGATAATATTTCGTGCTCTTTCCAACCGATAATAAAAAACTTATTACGACGAGGATCATGAATTAACCATTGCGGCTTTCCGTCTCTGTCATAATCATTGAAGGCAAAGGTGACATTTTTGGATAAGGCAGGCAACTTGGTCATGTCAACTCCTTAAATGCCAAAGGTTTGTCTTAATGCCTGCAGAGGGCGTCTGACGAGGTAATAAACTAAAGGCACGCGATGCCCATATAGTCTGACAGAACCTTCTCCGCCTAACTGAGCTTTATTCTGCGGATTAGTAAAGTCAGCTTCTAGTTGATAAGCGAGTATTTTATTTGGCATGAGCTTGGCATTATACCCCAATGTTTTTACTTCAACAGGAATCGCTTCCAGTTGACCATATAAGAAAAAGTTTCCTTTTGCACCCACCTCGAGTTGAATCATATTTGCAATCGGCAGCATCACACGTAGTTGAACGTTTTTTGGATCAGCAATCACCAAAATACGCGTTCCTGTCTCCACTGGCTGCCCTATCCAATCTTCTTTACTATCAAATACCACGACTCCCGCTGATGGGCTGAAGACATCTGCTTTAGCGAGTAAGGCATTGGTATAATCTACGTGGGCTTTATCAATATTAAGCTGTGCTTGCAAGATAGGAATTTCAAAACGCGCCTCCTGATTATCAAAACTTCC
>SCTP01000038.1 GCA_004322325.1 Gammaproteobacteria bacterium
ATCAATGGCGCCTCGCTTTGATCTATCATTCAGGATGATAGCGAAAGCATTCTGGCTAATATCATCATTAATAGGTATCCAGCTCATAACTTTAGAAAGGTGCACTGCTATTCCTCCACCAATCTTCCATTCTTTAACTTGGTTAAAAGATAAAAGAGGAATAACTCTTTCATGTTTTGCTGCTCCCATTTTTTCTGGTGTAACCCCTTTTCCTGTAGCTAGCCATGAGAAATCAATATTTAAGGCCTCTGCTATTTCAAATGTAAATTTGGATTTTTGAGAATTGCCTGCGCAAAGATACTGAATAACTTGCGGCTTAACATTAATCCGCCTTGCCAATTCAGTCTGAGTCACATTTAATATTTTCAGGGCATATCTGAGGCGCTCAGACAGGCTATTCTCATTACTTTTCATACTCTCCAGTTATTCTTAAAGACATCAAATTTCATGCCCTCGTTATGTTAATACAATTGCAACAAATAACAAGCAAATTTAAGAAAAACAAAATTATATAATATATTATTGACAATAACAAAAAACCTTGTAATATTTGCCGAAAATTAACACATACTTAGCACAAAAAGAGGAGTGGCTGTGAAAAAAATTGCTACATTCAATTATCTAGATATTTTTTATACAAGGAAGCCGCTTGATAAATGATGCTCAACCAACGTTCAAAGGATGTTTTTTCTTAGAATTGATACTGTAAAAGGAGAAAAGGAATGTCAAAAAAACATAGCGCAACAAACACCGTGTATAGAATAGCCTCAAAAAGATTCCATCGTGAAATTAAGCAATATCTTTTTACTATTGAAACAGGAGAAATACAATTTGAACGCACAGCAGATGAATTAGCTGGAAATCAGGATATTTTAGCAAATTTACCTTTTCATGATGTTTACGATGTTGGTTATACACATGGAAGCGAAGCAATTTTAAAAGAACAGAAAGCTCTATTAGCTGCTAAAAAGAAAATTTATTAGATCAGAATACGATACCCCTTTTCCACCGCTTTTTCATACCACACTTTAGCCTGCTCCGGATCCTTATCCACCCCCCATCCATTATCATACATCCGCCCCAAATCATACATCGCTGCCGCCACATAATACGGACTACCGACTGCTCGCTCTAACCACATCAGCGCATTAGCATAATTGCGCTCTATCCCTTTTCCTTCCAAATAATAATGCCCCACTTGGTAAGTCGCCTTCCCACTGCCTTTTGCTGCCGCTTCGCGCATTAATAAAAACGCCATTTCTGCATCTGCTTTCACACCATAGCCACGCTCATAAAAAATCGCGCGGAGATAAAAAGCATCATGCGTGCCAATTTTTTTGAGATAAAGATGGGTTTGCTCTTGCTCTATTTTCGATAATATATTTTCCGCAAAACACATGATTAATTGCTGCATATAAGCTTCCTCGCCTGCAGCCGCTTTTTTTAGTAAAGAAGGAAAATCAGTTACCATGCTCGTTATCCTTTCACACAGGCTAATGGCCGTAAAAACGCTACCCGTCTCGCTAAGCCACCTAAGTCCGTCGCTTCCGCCACTAAATCAACATCTTTATATGCACCCGGCGCTTCTTCTGCTACACCACGCAACGTCGCTGTACGAATATAAATACCTTTACGCGCTAACTCATCAATCAATTCTCGACCACGCCAACGTTTAAATGCTTGATGGCGACTCATACTACGACCCGCTCCATGACTCGCCGAGGCAAACGCCTGATTTTGTGCCGATGGATTCCCTGCCAGCAAATAAGATCCCGTCCCCATACTACCACCAATAAAAACTGGCTGCCCTACCGCTTGATAACATTCCGGTAACGCAGGATGACCCGGTGGAAAAGCGCGCGTCGCCCCTTTGCGATGAATATATAATTCTCGTGGCTGATTGTCGACTTCATGTTGTTCCTTTTTACACGTGTTATGTGACACATCGTACAATGTTTCCACTTCCATGGTGGGTAATACTGAAATCAATGCTTCACGAGTCAAGTGCGTAATGATTTGCCGATTAGCTAACGCGCAATTAATTCCTGCCTGCATCGCACCGATATATTGCTTGCCTTCTGCCGATAAAATCGGCGCACAAGCTAATTCACGA
>SCTP01000265.1 GCA_004322325.1 Gammaproteobacteria bacterium
TTCTGCCATGAGTATTGGTGCACAAGGTGGGTTATCGTGGGCTTCTGATCACATTAACGCTAATTTAGAGAAAGACAGAAAATACCTCGAAAGTATTTATAATTTTAATGGCATGATGTTAAGTCATGGCGTCATACCGCCGGTGTTGGAAGAAGGGGATTTCAGCTTAAACCTGGCGGATCCGAATACCATTCGGGTGTCAGATAGAACGTATAAGATCGTTCAACAAGCCCGCTTTGTCACCACCCCGCCTAACTGGCGAGAATATTTGTGGATGAATTATCCTAAACCTGCCTTGCCGGATAAAACGTTGCTACCGAGAACAGCAGAAGAGCAAAAAGTATGGAAAAAAGGGATCGCAGTGGGATGGGAGAGAGGGATTCAGCAAGCGAATACTATTTTCCAGCAAAATCTCGCTCGCTTGAAGCGGGATTATCAAGGAATGGCGTTGTATCGTAAGCTATTGCAAGAAAAAATGATTAGCCAACCTTTTGTTTCACGGACGGAATTGGGAATCACGGGGGATGGAAATGATATGCGTGTGAATGACCAAGTATTACGGATTGTTGAATTGCCGCAACTGCAAACCAGCGGTAAAAATTGGAATGCGATCGTGGTGAAACAAAATGACAACTGATGCTCTTTATCCGCAAGAACCGATTAGGCTATCGATTGATATTGCCAATGAAATCTTAATGCATTGCGTTAAGTTAGGCGCATCCGATATCACTTTTCAAACCAATGAACCGATTATTGCTGAAGTGTTTGGTAAGTTAAAAAAAATCACACGGCGTAAATTATCGAATACCGAGGTGGGTGAAGTATTGAATGCCATGTATGGCCCGAATGCCACCACGTTGATCATGTCAGGGAAAGATATCGATACTCACTATGAAATCCGGCCTAATCGCGCCGATCGTTATCGTTTTCGTATTAATGGCACAGGGTGTATGGTTGAGGGGCATGATGGCATTCAAATCACCGCTCGTACCATTCCAACCGATCCACCGACGCTTGCGAGCATGAATCTACCGCCTGCGATTCTGGAAGCGATTACACCTGAACAGGGTGTCGTGTATGTCACAGGGGCAACGGGGTCGGGTAAAAGCACGTTGCTGGCGTCGATTATTCGCGATATCACTGAAAATGCGGAAAGTCATCGCAAAGTACTCACGTATGAAGCGCCGATTGAATTTGTGTTTGATAGTGTCGAGAAAGTGTCTAGCGTGGTGAGTCAATCGGAAATTCCGCGCCATTTGCCTAGCTTTGCTGCTGGGGTGCGTAATGCGCTGCGGCGTAAACCGCGATTGATTCTGGTGGGCGAAGCGCGTGATTCAGAAACGATTAGTGCCGTGATGGAAGCAGCGATGACAGGGCATCCGGTTTATACGACGCTGCATAGCAATGGCGTCGCTGAAACGATTCGCCGTTTGGTGATTACATTTCCTGCTGAAGAGCGACAAGGGCGGACGATTGATATTATCGAAACCGTGCGCCTGGTGATTTCTCAACGTTTAGTGCCGACGGTTGATGGAAAACGGGTGGCGTTGCGGGAATATTTAGTGTTTGATGAAAAAATTCGCGACATTTTATTAGAAACAGACATTCTCAATATCACCAATGTCGTGCGCAAATTAGTGCGCGAGCATGGCCGGACGATGGAGGCCGATGCGCATGAAAAAATGACAGCGGGTGTCATCACCGAGCGGCAATATCGATTGATTGCGGAGCAAACTAAGCGCGAAGAAAAAGATACAGGGGCGATTTAAGAAGCGCCGCTGTATCATTTTGTTTGATTAGCATCTTTGCTTTCTTTCTTAGCTGTTTTAACCTTCTGATGCGTGTCACTGATTTTACCCGCTCCACCACTCGCTTCTCCAGCCACACCGTGTGATCTACTAGCCGCCTCACCTGCCGCTGTCTTCACTTCAGATAACGGCGCTTCCATACCTTGTCCCGCATGATGGCTAATCCAGGTCATGACTCGTTCGGGGATAAGATGAATCAGCGCAAATACCTTATTCATCGCTGATACGACCAAGGAGATGTAAACCGCGAGGAAAAGCAAAAACCCGACAGGCTGCACTTTCCATGCAGGAAGGCCATTTCTCACATAATAGAAAGTGTCGTTAATCATCGTCATCACTACACTAGCCAGTAACATGGCTGCCATCATGCCAAAAATCATCAAGCTGGGACGGAGAAAAATATTAAGCAATAGAAAAATACTGGGCGCTGCTTTGCCTAATAATTCATGTTCGCCACTTGGGCTTAATATCCCTAATGCTACTAACGGTCCTGCGACCATCGCTTCAATCACTGAAATTAACCAGCCAATCGCACCAAACGTAAAGACAACAAATGGTATTAAGGGGAGATAAATACCTAATAGTGCGCCATAAGTTAACAAAAGACCAATCATCCCCAAGAGAGGCGGCGCTAGATACATATTGGCGATCAGAACAGCATTCGCAAATGGACTTTGGGTAAGACCCGTCCCCAGCACCATGGCATTCACACTGCCAGCAATAGCCGCTGCCACACCAAGAATCAGCACCACACCGAACATGGCTTCTGCTGCGATGAGCATATTCGACCCAATGGAGGCGGCTTTTAATAACGGATCACCTGAAGAACTGGAAAGCTGAGTAGTAATCGTGTCGTTCATATTATCGACAGATTCATTGGTAGTCGACGCCACTTGTTGCGTCATGTCAGTCGAACCCGTACAATCATTCCCCGCTGAAGTTTGCTGTAAGCAAGTAGCTGCATCGTAATTATTGCGATAGTTATGCATAGCATTCCCCGTATCTGTCGGGGATGAATATGAACCATAACTATAAGCAAGATACGGCATCGATTGATCAGATAGGGTACTATTCTTATTCGCAATATCATGGTAATAAGCCCCTGCGCGAATCCAACCATAATTACTCGCATCTTTGAACGTATCGCTCATATTAGCAGGGCCTTGGCTATTAATATAATTCGTGATGGCATTCGTCATCGCCACCACATATTGATTCGTGGCTGTAGCAATAAAATCACCTTTACCTATCGTGGGCTCGATGGCATAAGGCCAATAGACCGTTTTAACCGCATTACTCTGATTATTCGTTATGACACTCTGAGAGCCATTGCCATTAGGATCAGGTAATGCGCCGCCACCGTAACAACTAGATGAGTTGCCTGTGTCACTACAATACTGTTGAATCCAAGAAGGCGGTGGGAGTGTGGCACTATTATATCCACCCGGACTGTTTGCCAGGATGGAAGATTGATAATAATAAGTTTGATAATCGTAATCTGCTTGCGCTAGCTGTTGTCCAATTCCAGCAAACACTGTAATGATTTGAGACAATGTCTCTATTTGCGCCGTACACGTCATACAAGCGAGAGAACCAGAATTAGGATCAGCACAAGCGGTCGCTAGATTACAATACTGCAATACACCGCAATCCATATTACCAGTACCACCTGCTGGTGTATAAGAAAAATATTTGCCATCTGTTTTAGAACCGCCATATTTATTCATACTTAAATCGTCTACGGCTGGACTAAAGTTAGCCGTTGTACAAATTGGGTCTGATGACTTGTCATAACAAAAATAATCATCGCCCCCTGTACCCGCTCCTGACGCATCGTAAGGAGCTTCTTTAGCAATCAATGCACTTTGATAACACGTTAATCCTTTGTAAAGCTCAGTCAACGCCCTGGTGGTATCCACCGTCCCAACACTCACTTGCGCATTCGGCGAACCAACAACGGTGACAAAATTCAAAACGGTATTCCACAGCGTATCAGCCGCTCCTACGCCTTGAACAATAAACCACATCATCAACACTTGCAGCGCAGAATAGCCTGATCCCGTCGGCACTAATAAAGCGATACCGAGCACCATTCGGATCGGTATCCAAATATTATTCCACTTCTTACCCATGAACTCGCCTTCCGCCGCCGTTTGCATGACACCGATCACCGTGACATACAACACCATCAATGCGCCTACTGCGAGGATCACGCCGTTAAAGGTTTTAAACATGGTGCTGAGCAGCGTGACAGCCCCTTCACCAGCGGCAGCTTGCCCCTCTGGTGTACCGGCCGGATTAGGGATGGCACCATAGACAGAACCAAAAATAGAATAGAGATAAGCAATCGATTGATCAGTGACATTTTTAACAGCATCAGGCTGAAATAGGTTATACATGAAGGATAATCCTCATTTGCCGCCCAATCTTGCGTTTTTCCAATCCGCAAAAGTGGCGCCTAATTGACGACGTTGCATTTGAAATGACCAAAAATCGTATCGAAAAGCTTGGCCAAAAAATAAGGCCGATACGACCATACCTAATAAAAACCCAATGAAACTGCCATGGTGAAAGAGAAGAT
>SCTP01000266.1 GCA_004322325.1 Gammaproteobacteria bacterium
CCCGGAAGAAAAAGTCTCAGGTGTGGAATTAATTTTGACGCGACTTCATAGTGGCGCCAAATTTTCCAATAAACAATATCGTTTCTCAGGCGGTTTACACGGCGTGGGTATTTCCGTCGTCAATGCTTTATCGAAAAAATTAGAAGTCACCATTAAGCGCAATAGCAATACATATAGTATGCAATTTAAAAATGGTGGTGAAAAAGCCTCTGAATTACGTGTGATAGGAAAAGCCAATAAAAGTGAGACAGGAACGAGTGTGCAATTCTGGCCGGATGAAAAATATTTCGATTCGGGACGTTTTGCCATCAACAAATTAAAAAACACATTACGTGCTAAAGCTGTATTGTGTCCGGGCTTACACGTCACGTTTACAGATGAAGCAACTGGCCAAACGGAAGAATGGTATTACGAAAATGGTTTGAGTAATTATTTAGAAGAAGCGATTGGCAAAGCAGAACATATTCCAGAAGAACCTTTTCTCGGCACGTTTAGCAGTGAGCATGAAGCAGTCGATTGGGCAGCGACATGGTTGCCAGAAGGTGGCAATATTGTTAGTGAAAGTTATGTGAACCTCATTCCCACTCCTTTAGGCGGCACACACGTTTCTGGTTTTCGCGTTGGTTTATTAGAAGCCTTACGCGATTTTTGCGAATTCCGCAATTTACTGCCACGCGGGGTGAAGTTATCGGCGGAAGATGTATGGGATCAATGTGCGCATATTATTTCTGTCAAATTAACTGAGCCACAATTTGCAGGTCAAACAAAAGAAAAACTTTCATCGCGTGAATGTTCTACTTTTGTATCCGGTGTGGTCAAAGATGCCTTTAGCTTATGGCTCAATCAACATGTTGCGCTCGGTGAAGCGATTGCGAATCTTGCCATTTCGAATGCGCAAAAACGCTTGAAAGCAGCGCAAACGGTGGCGCGTAAAAAAATCACGTCAGGGCCTGCGTTGCCAGGAAAATTAATTGATTGCTCCCTGCAAGATTTAAAACGCAGCGAATTATTTTTAGTCGAAGGTGACTCCGCAGGTGGTTCGGCGAAGCAAGCGCGTAATCGTGAATTCCAGGCCGTGATGCCGCTACGTGGGAAAATTCTTAACACGTGGGAAGTGGAATCCGGCGAAATTTTATCTTCGCAAGAAATTCATGATATTGCTGTCGCGATTGGGGTTGATCCTGCTTCGCACGATATCAGTGGGTTACGCTATGGGAAAATCTGCATTCTGGCGGATGCTGATTCGGATGGTAATCATATCGCCACGTTACTTTGCGCGTTGTTTGTGAAACATTTCCGGCCATTAGTAGAAGCCGGTCACATTTTCATCGCCATGCCGCCACTTTTCCGTCTTGATCATGGGAAAGAAACGTATTACGCATTGGATGAAGCCGAAAAACAAGGCATTTTAGATCGCATTAGTGCGGAATATAAAGAACGAAAACCGAAAGTGAATGTGATTCGCTTTAAAGGGTTAGGTGAAATGAATCCGATGCAATTGCGTGAGACGACGATGGATCCGGATACGCGCCGGTTAATGCAGTTGACGATTAAAGCGAAAGATCATGCTGATGAAATGCTCGATATGTTACTAGCAAAAAAACGTGCTTCGGATCGCAAAACATGGTTGGAGCAGAAGGGGAATTTGGCGGAAGTGTAGTTAATAGCTAGTCCCACTTAGTAGGTAAAAATTTCTCATAGGTATTTTTATCTAACCTTCTATCTATGACTGTATCAGCAGCTTCACCAACAATCTCAATGCATGATTCTGAATTTTTAAAATTATCAGGAAACAGACAGAGTGAAAGGTGTCTACATCTAACTGAACGGTAAAGTATACCTTCCAAACCAGCACTCCTTGCAATTTGTCCTAGAATCTGAGAGTTTGCTGGAATATCAAGCTGCATCGGAGCAAATCTCCAGTCTTCCGCAAAAATAGTATCATATAGCTGCTTCAAACTATTTACGGGTAAAGGAGGATTGATTCCTAAATTTTTTGCTTCACGTCTAAAATAAATTGGCAGTTCAATATCTTTAATAAGCTCATAAAAATTAACTAAAGTTTCCTCTTTCGTTAAATCTAATATCTGAGCAACCTGACCAGTAATCTGAAAGTGACTAAAGTTACCTGCGACAGCTAACTCATTCGTTGTAAGCCCATTTATTGATTCATTTTGAGTGAGACCTACGCTTTCTAGATAAGCGGTTTGCATATCTTCTGCCAGGTAAAGAGCGGGAAATTGCGGGAAACGCTCAGTATCAATTTTACCTATATTAAAACGTCCACCCGGCATACTTAGAACACTCCCGGTTGTGGAAAGTGGCGTATTTGAATATTGCTGAGATACTATCCGACTCCAAGGGTTATCAAGCACATATTCTTTTTGCTCATCACGTAACACTCGCCTCAATTTTTCCATGACCTGTGAGCGGCGACTGGCAAAAAAAGCGTGATGCTGAGCGGTATAATCAACAATTTTTTGATGGCGTTTAATCCATGTTTTAATTGCATGGGGATTAATCTCATCAAGTAAGAAAAATATTTTATGATCTTGAGGATTCATTCTTATGGATGTATTCCTGCTAACGCATTTCTAATAAATAATTCTAATTTTTTATAACGCCCATAACGAATCATATCTCGTGGAGATATACCTCCCAACGCCGGATTATTTACCTGAAACCATAATGCTGTTTTTTCTGCATCACCATTAAAGTATCCTGCCATTAATTCGCAGATAACTGCAATTTCCACAAGCCTTTTTTTTAGATCTTTTCTGATTTGGTCATCAAGCCGAACCTGAGACTTATCTTTAAGTCCCATTGCCTTTGCAACATCAAATCTATCAAGCTCGAGAAAGTCCACCACCTTTTTCGGGGTATTTCCATGTAAAAGACCTAAGTAATCATGAGGAACGGAATTTAAGAATTCGTTTACAGCTAAATTTGTAATAGTCATAATTTATACCTCTATTGCTATTATACTCTAAATACCATCAATTCACACTCAATATTTCCTC